>JACQVH010000307.1 GCA_016209895.1 Candidatus Hydrogenedentota bacterium
GGGTAACACCATTTCCGCCGGGACGAATATCTTCATTGACTCCGATGGTGCCGTAGACATTGACTCCACCATCGACAGCACTAACGGCGGCAACATTGCTATCCAGGCCAATGACGACCTCACGGTGGATGCTAATATCACGACCGGACAGTCTGGCACGCTTCGGCTCACCGCGGACAAAGACGCCGACGGATCCGGCAACCTGGAAGTAGGCCTCAACGTAACCGCCTCCATTTTCGCACGAAACGGTCAAATCACTCTTGAAGGTGAAGACATCACTTTGGGTGACGGTGACAGTGATGGGTTCATTGACACGACCGATGGAACGGGTTCGGTCAAAGTCATCGCCAATCGCAATCAGGTCGGGGTGCTTACTGGGAACTTTAACCTTGATGGGGCCTCCTCAATTATGGCGGGCGGCTCCATTGATATAGACGACCCGATCAGCGCCACCGTCGGCGGGGCTGGCCTGTCGGCCGCGCGGCACGTCACCGTCGAGGCCACAACCATCAACGTTAATGCTGAGATACGCGCGACCGACGGCAACCTCATCCTCCTTGGCACTGTCAATGCCGGTGCTGCCCTTGTCGCGGGCATAAACTTGGCCATCAATGGAAACGTCACGCTCACTGCGGATAGCTCCTGGTCAGCTGAGGATGGGGACATTGACCTCAACGGCGCGGTAAACGCGACTATCGTAGGGCTTGGGGCCGAAGACCTGACGCTGAATGCCTCCAACGGGACCGTGTTTGCCCGGGCCTTGGGGACAGGTACTCGTCTGGGGGCGTTGATTGTGACCGCGGATGCCGCGGAGTTGGCCGGAGACATCCAGGCCCTCTCGGTGGATTTACTTGGTGTCGAACAGACCACCTTGGTAACGGGGACCGTGGACATTGACACGGTCGGGGGGACGAGCATCGCTCTTGGCGCTTTGGCAGGAAACAACTTGACCATTTCCGCCGGGACGGTCGTAACATTGAATGACGCAAACATCGCCAGTTTGGATATCGACGTTGCGACTGACGTAAACTTCGACGGTAATCTTGTGACCAGCGGAACGGTTAACCTTGTGGCATCAGGGGAGATTGACGTCGATCAAGATGATGCATCTATCGCCGCAGGGGGGAACCTGACTCTAAACGCTGCCACTATCGACCTCAACGGCGAAGTCGCGGCAGACAGAGTCACTCTGACAGGCCCGACCGCGATTCGGCTTTCGAGCACCGTCACCGCCACCACTGGTGATATCACCATCAACAACGACCTGACCGTGGACGGAGATTCAACCATCCAAAGCATGCTTGGATCGGTGATTTTGGGTGGAAATGTTGATGCAACCCCAATTCTGCTTGACCAGGACGGTAACCGCATAGCGGTAAGCGCGTTCTGGAATATCGATGCCGCTGGAAGGACTATTACTGCTAATGGCGGCCCTGCGGGCGCTGGCCAGCCTGGGACGAATGGAGGCACTATTCTTCTCACGACAGTGAATGGCGACGTTGTGGTAGACGCTATCCTCGCTCAGGGTAGCAATGCCGATACTGGGGCTGGTGGAAATGGAGGTCAGGTGACCATCACTGCCGGAGATGCCGTTACTGTCTCCGGAAGCATCAATACCTCCGGTGGCAATGGAGCCGGCAATGGTGCCGGCGGAAATGGAGGCGAAATTCTTATCGTCGCGGATGGATTCGAAGTTGTGGTTTTCTTCGATCCTGACGATCTTACGGATCCTGTCGATTTTGTTGGGAACGTGGACCTCGCAGTCGGTGTGGACGTCTCTACCCTCATTTCCAATGGCGGGGCAGGTGCGGGCGCTGGCAACGGCGGAAATGCCGCGGACATTGTTATCTCTTCCATTTCAGGCGCCACGGTACTGCGGGCCAATATCGGCGCTCTTGGCGGTGACGGCGCTCAAGACGGCTTCGGTGGCGATATCATTATCAACAACCGGGTCACCCTTGCCGGGGATATAACCCTCGACACGCGCGCCGATACGGACGGTGACGGTGTTATCGGTGACGCGGACGCTGGCGCGAATGACGATATTGCTAATGACGGAGATATCATCTTCGGTAGCACGGTGGATGCCAGTACAGGCGATAGACCGACGGCGCCGGGTCTTTTCCTCAATACGGACCTGGGACGATCCAGCTTTGTGGATGGCGTCGGGGACATCTTCGCTCTTAGAGAAGTCGTCGTTGATATTGATGAAGATTCCGTTCTGGAGCTTGGCGGCAACATCGTCGTCAGCGGCGACAACGGCATCGACTTGCCGGCCTTGAATCTGATCTCGGACGTGACTCTGGACACCACGCAGAATGATTTGACGCAGAATCCGGAAGGCGCGCCCATCACAATTAATCAGACGGTCACTGGCGCCTTTGGTCTTACGGCGATTGCCAGTGGTTCGCTCACTATTAGTGCTCAGATCGGCGAAGACAATCGGCCCCTGGTTTTCGTCAACCTTCGGACTGAAAACACCCAGCCCGGCCAAGATATTGATATTGACATTGGAGCCAACATCATTGGTGGCGCCGTGGAGACGAATCCGGACGGGCAGACGAACATCGGGGCAGACCAGAATAACACGGGTGGCACATCCACTTTTAACGGCACTACGGTCCTTGATGGCGCCGCCGATGACACGCTGAACGTTTCCTCACGCGATGACTTAATCTTTAATGACGCCCTCACCGTGACAGACGTGGACAGCACGGCTAATGGCACCAGTTCGGCCATTGGTTCGACGAACGGTAGCGTCATTTTCAATAGCGCAGTCCTCTTCAACGACAATGCAGAGATTCAGTCTGACTTGGGGAATATCGATTCCAATGCCGACTTGAATGGTGTGGGTCAATTGACCTTGCGGGCGGTTCAGGGGAATGTCTCCCTGTCCACCATTGGCCAGGCCGGCGCGGACGATCCGACAGGCCTGACAGTGGTGAGTGGCACGGCTTCTCTTAACGGGAACGTGACGACCAACGGCCTAATCAATTTCGACGCTGTCGGGACGACCACCTTCGGCGCCAGCCTCACTGTCGATTCAACCAACAGCGATATCGATTTCGGTGGGGCCTTGGCCGGGCCGGTTGACGTTACACTGGATGCTGGAGCGGCTGGAAATATTGACTTGAATACGGGCAACATCGCCAGTTTGACCCTTACGGACGCTGCTTCCGCAGATTTCGGCGGCGCATTCCAGACCATCGGGGCGGTTGACGTTAACATCACGGGCGTTACCAACATCAACGCTCCTCTGGCCGCGGCTTCGTTGGATATCGAGGCCGCTTCTACGCTCCAGAGCAGTATCTCCACCGCTGGCAATATCGAACTCGGGGCTGCTGCTAGCGAGGTTCAACTGACGGGGATTGCTTCTCTGAACAGCAATAGTGGAAATGTCACGGTGCTTGGCGACGTTACCACGGATAACGCTGCGGATAGGGAGATTATCGTCACCGCCCCGGGCGGTACGGTTGATTTCCGCGGCTCTATCGGCGGCACGGCCGGCGCCAATGACAGCCCGCACTCAGTGATCATCAGCGCTGCAATCGTTCGTTTTTCTAATAATAACAACCCAGGCGGGAATGAGACCGTAAACGTCGGAGACGCAGACGGCGGCGGCAGGCTGCTCGTCATATCCTCCAATGCCACTTTTGACCTGACTGCGGACGTGAATGCGGCGAATCTCTCAGAGGTTACTTTTGATGGCGGCCTCAATGTTGACGGTAATCGGATTATTTTCACGAACAACATCCCAATGACGGTTACTGGGCTGACGGATGCCGATGTTGCCAACGGCGGAAGCCTGGTGGTCATCGCCGGCGCAGGGAACGTCAGTTTTGGTGCTTCCATCGGTGCGACGACTCCTCTTTCCCGTTTGTTCATAGCTTCTGCCGGCACCACCACCCTGAACGGACTCGTTCGGACCAACGGTGCTGACGGCATCAGTCTGGAATTCGCTGCCAACGTTTCCCTGGGTACCGATGTCATTTTGCGGAC
Organism: Candidatus Hydrogenedentota bacterium; assembly: GCA_016209895.1. GTDB lineage: Bacteria > Hydrogenedentota > Hydrogenedentia > Hydrogenedentales > SLHB01 > JACQVH01. The sequence continues at coordinate 4,000 of JACQVH010000307.1, forward strand.
CACAGTTGACGCCAATGCAGATGTTGTTCTCGGCGCGAACTTGGATGGCGCTGCCAATCTTACCATTGACAGCAATGACCGGGTTACCATCAATAACATCGGGAGCGGCATAGCGGTGCTTGGATTGACCGTCATTTCTACCGGTACCGTGACCCTGAATGCGGGCACGATTCAGGCCCGCAATGGGGCTGATTTCAGTGGGGCTTCAGATGTAACACTCGACGGCGCGGTAAACATAAACACCAGCGGCGGCAACGGCGATATCGATTTCCAAGGCACGGCTATCGCGGCCGGTGATTTCAACCTCACCCTTAACGCTGGGGCTGGCGATATCCGCATTCAAAGCATCGCGGCAGGCGGCGAGCTCACCCTTACTTCCGCAAACGATATCTTCCTATTCGGTTCGGTCAGTGCGGATGGCGCAGGAGGCACGCTCGACTTCACAACCGCCAATCGCGTGGTGTTGGAGGCCGATACTACGATCACGGTACTGGATAATGAAGACGTGGCCTTTCCGAGCCTTACCGGCAACTTTGATCTGGCCGTAGATACCAACAATGCGGGCAACGTGACGTTCGGTCCCATAGGTAACGTCGCCAGCATCGCCATTGATGAGGCGAACAATGTGACGTTCAACGATGTGGTATCGCTGACCGGGGATGGCGCGGCCACGGCCTTGAACATCGATCCGGTCGGTGTGATCGACATCAATGCGTCCATCAGCGTAACGAGTGGAAACGTCATCCTTGCCGCGGCGGATATTGACTTGGGCGGCAACCTGACTGCCACTGGCGGCAACGTCACTATCACCGGGGTGGCAGGTATTGACCTGACCAACGACGTGCTCATCAACACTTCGGGCGGCAATGGCAACGTGAACTTCGCCGCCGGGAGCGACATCGACGCCGACGCCGCCAACAACGAAAGCCTGACTATTGACGCAGGGTCGAGTGGAGACGTTACCCTTCAAGCAGTGGGTGCAACCAATCCTCTTGAGAGCCTGACCGTCACTGGTGGGACCGTCAATATCAATGCCGACATTAACGCCAACCTCGATATTCGAATTACCAGTCTGGAGGCTGCTGATATTGCCATCCAGAACATGACTTCGACCAACGGATCGATAGCTTTGACTTCCGACCAAGCCATCACCAACGCTGCCAGCGCGACCTTGACCGCCCAAAATGGGACGGTCGATTTGCAGGCCGATACCGGCATCGGCGCGGGCAGTGCCATCCTTACTAATGTTGCTTTCCTCGAGGCGAACACCGACGCTGGGGAGATTGCGATCACCGAGACGAGCGGGGTGACGTTGGGCCTGAACGGCATCACCACGGACA
>JACQVH010000306.1 GCA_016209895.1 Candidatus Hydrogenedentota bacterium
CCATCTTCTATTTCATCATCAGCACGCTGATGTTCCCGGGGGTGTTGACGCTGGTGCCGAGCTTCTTTCTCGTCAAGTCGCTCGGCCTCCTGAACACCTACTGGGCCATGATTCTGCCGTACGTAGCGGGCGGACAGGTCTTCGCGATCTTCGTGTTCAAGAGCTTCTTCGACGGCATCCCGGAGGACCTGTTTGAGTCCGCCCGGATTGACGGCGCCGGCCATTTGCAAGTGTACTGGCATCTCGTGCTGCCGTTGTCGAAATCGATCCTGGCCGTCGTGCTGATCATGAATTTTCTCGGCACCTGGAACAATTTCCTCTGGCCATTCATCACCAACACCGAGGGCAAGTACCACGTGATCGCCTCCGGCCTCTACGTGCTGGCCACGTCGCCTTACGCCTCCAATTTCAACACCCTGCTGGCCGCGTACATGATCTCGAGCATCCCGCTCTTGATCCTCTTCGTCTACGCCACGCAACCCTTTATCCAAGGCATCACCACCGGCGCTCTAAAGGCGTAGCCGAATTTGCCGCAATGAAACGCGGATTACGCGGACCGTACGGATAGCCGCCGATAGAATAGGCGAGGAGTGAAGAGCGACTTCGGTGGACCGGTTGAGAGATTCGAAGCGCTCTGATAGTGTGGAAAGCGGAAGTTAGCCTATGAAGCGGTATTTCACGTTAGAGTATTGGGAAGACGATGGCTGGTACGTCGGTAGACTGAAAGAAACTCCTGGTGTCTTCCGTCAAGGCGAAACCTTCGACGACCTCAAGGAAAACATTGCAGACGCCTACCGGATGATGCGGCATGGCGGAATTTGGAACAGATAGGACAAATCTCCTGAAGATCGGGCAAATTCTAGTGGTTTCAGCGTCTATCATTTTGATGTCGGGTCGTGTGTTCAATTACGCAGACCTAAAGGGATACTTTGAGAGGCCTGCGCGGATTACATTTCTAAAGTGGGTTCTGGAATCGAACTCTAGGTTGCGACTGACCGACCTCGCGGCGAAAGCTTTATTATGGGATGTTCCGCCGGCGAGCGGTACCCAACAACTAGGCCGGGGATGAATATACGCGAGATAGTTTGGCCACAAGACCGGATTGATCATATCGCATTCCACGGAGTCACCCCGGAAGAGGTGGAACAAGTGTTCTCCCATCAAGCCTTATTCTTACGCGCAAGATCGCAGAGAAAGAACCCAGTCTATCACGTTCTTGGAGAAACGGATATCGGTCGTCGCCTATTTTGTGTGTTGATTCACTTTCCTGACCGAAAAGGATATCCTGTAACCGCACGACCAATGACGGACAAAGAAAAGCGAAGATACAATCAATGGAAAATTCAATGAAAACCCCGAAGATTCCGCAAACGGACTCCATTCAGGAACTGGCTCAGTTCTGGGACACACACGACCTTACGGATTTCGAGGACGAGTTGGAAGAGGTAGAACAACCCGTGTTCGAGCGACGCGCCGTGGTGAAAGTGGTGCTGCAGCCGGAGGAAATTAAGGTACTCGACGGCATCGCGAAATCCAAAGGCATTGGTTCAGATGAACTAGTTCGTGAATGGGTTCGTGAAAGAATCCATACGGCCTGAAAGGCATTTCTCACCCCGCTAAAATGGTACGCGGGGGACGCATCATTTCGGAATTTCAGCCTTCATCACGCGTTCCGTGCGTATCACTGCCCCTTCAACGTCACCATCAAGTTTTCTAGCCGTCCAGCGCTGTCTTTGAGGCCGCCGGAGCGGTTTCGGGCGAGCCAGAGTTGGCGGAATTCGGGGAGGAGCGGTTCGAGTTCAGCGGCCAGGGAGTGGCGGATGGCGGCGGGGATTTCCGACGTGCCGACGCCGCCGGCGTCTAAACGTGCCAGGCCGAGGCGGCAGGCAAAACTCGCCATGGCGGCGCCCATGCGGAACTCTCGAACAATTAACTCCGCGTCGGGGCGCGTTATCTCAGCCAGTGGCAGTTTGTCCGTCGCTTGATCGAGATAGGCGAGCGTCTTGGTCAAGTTCTCCTTCGTCATTCCTTTCGGGCCGCCGTTGTCGGTCTTCCCTTCTACCTGATGCTGAAGCAGCCGGTAGTAGAGCGTGCTATTGCCGAGCAACACGCCGGTCTGCTGGTAGGCGTTGCCGAGGTCGTAGGCAAGGTGCCCCATGACGCCCGCCGAATCTTGAAAGGCGTAGACATCAAGTACCCGCGGGATATTCATATCCTTGTTGGCGTCCACGGCCCAACTGACTCCGGCTCCGTACGCATAGCCCAGATATGACACGGGTAGAAACTGCCAGTGCCCGCCGTCGCCCCAGTCGGTTACGAGGTAACCAATCGCGCCGTTGGCCAGCCCGTTCTCGGCGGCGTTGCGCAGGTTACCGACGGCGTTGTCGGTGCGGCCCAGGAGCGAGTTCCAACTCGAAGTGCCGGGCACGACGTAGAAGGGAATCTTCGATTGGGCAAACTTCTGGCCATGGTCGGCGAACGGGTGGTTGGCTTCGTAGCCCCATTCCATGGCGATGACGCCTTGGGGCAGTTCCGGTATAAGTTCCGGGTGGTGCATGATAATGTCGCCCCAGAACTGCATGGTGCGGCCATGCCCCTTCACGACGCGATGGATTTGGAGTAGGAAATCAAGATAGACGCGCCCCACGCCGCGCTCGCGCACCGCGTCTTTGCTGCGGCCTTTACCGAGGCTCCACGTCTCGTCGCAGCCGACATTGACTTGGCGGCTCGAGAAATTGGGAAGCAGGTCGGCGTACATATTTGAAAGGAGCGCGATCGACCCGGGATTCGTGGGACACAAGTCGCTGCCGCCTTCTACCTCGGCCAGTTGCTTATAGGGCTCGTGCCGTAGCCAGCGCTCCATGTGGCCGAATGAATTCTGGTTTGGCACGAGTTCGACGCAGCGCGCACGGCAATACGCATCGAGAGCGCGGAACTGCGTGGTGGTCATAGGCGACGCGTCTTGCCAGACCAGGGGATGATCGCGATAGGCGAAGCTATGCTCCATGTAAAGCTGGAGTTGGTTGCATTTCCAGTCCGCCAGCTTGTCCACGAGCGCGTACAAGGTCTCCATTTCCGGGATTTTGTCGCGCGCGATGTCGAGCATGACGCCCCGGTTCGGGAAGTCCGGCCAGTCCTCGATTTTCACCACGGGAAGCCTTCCGGGGGTCGGGCATTGGCGCGCGAGTTGCCCGAGGGTGGCGGCGGCGTAGAAGAGCCCGGGGGCGTCGTGCGCCACGACGTGGACACCCTTGGCCGAAATCGAAAATTCGTAGCCTTGGACGCGCTTGACGCGAGTCGGATCGGCGCTGAGTAAGGCAAATATGTCGGACGGGTCGGACACGTCGCCAAAAATAACCCGATATTCGTGCGCACTCGCGGCGAAGGCCTTCCGCACCGCTGCTCTGAGATACTCCGTGTCCGACTCTCCGACCCCGCGCACGTGAATGGTCCCCGTTTCGGGCAAGACGCACAGCCGCTCGCCAAACTCGATTTCGCGCGGCGCGGGCAGGAGCACCCAGTCCGACGGAAGCAGCGTGGTCTCCTCGGTATCCAGTTTCATCAGTGTCTCCTTCGGCGGCTTCTCGCGTAACTGCTTTCGGCGAGGTCCCGTAACGCATCCTGCCAACTGCAACGCCAACATCAATGCCACCACCGTTGCCAACCATTTCCGAATCATCATTTCACTCCCCTTCTTCAACTCATTGCTCCGTACTCATCGCGTTCGTCTCCGAATCGCTGCCGCCCGGTCAGAAATTTCTTCCTTGCTCAGTCCTGCTTCCGCATACATGGCGAAGATATTTTGGTCGGGCGTTTCCGGCGGCACGGTGTGCGAGGCGGCGAGGATGTATCCGCCGCCATCCGTCGTCATACCCTCGATGAGTCGGGCAGTTTCGCGGCGGACCTCGTCGGCGTTGCCGTGCGGCAACAGGTGGTGCGTGTCCACGCCGCCCATGAAAGCCAGGTCTTCGCCGAATTCCCGTTTCAGTTCGAGCGGGTCCATCCCCGGGCAGCCATACTGCACCGGGTTCAGCACGTCCACTCCGATCTCGATCAGGTCCGGAATGATCGGCCGCAAGGCGCCGCAGCAATGGTACGCGACGGGCAGCCCGCGCGCGATGCCCACGTCTACGACACGCTTCAAGTGCGGCTTGATCAGCGCACGCCAAAGCGCCGGACTCATGATCATGGTCTGCTGCCCGGCAACGTCATCGCCGGTCCACAGCCAGTCCACGTCGAACCGGTCGAGGGCTGCCTGGGAAAGCGCCACGGCAAAGTCCGCGCAGCGCCCCAGCATCGCGTCGGCGATGTCCGGCTGTTCCGCGAGGTCGCCGATGGTCTGTTCCATCCCGCGCAAGCGCCAATACATCTCGAAGACGCACGGCGAAACGTCTACGCCGATGAAATACGCGTCGCGCTGCGCCCCGACCGGCTGCATGCGGATCAACAAAGCGTCGCGGCAATAAATGGGGAATTGATACGCCAACAGTTCCTCAGAACTGGCCCGCGCCAGAGGGAAATGCACGATTTGATTGAACTCGCCTTGTTTTTCCCACTTGATCCCCCAGTAGTCCACGTGCGACTCGCCCTCGTGTTCGTGCACGATGCCTTCCATGGCATAGTTGTTGTTGACCCACGTCTGGCGCACGTCGTTGCCCATGGCCTCCGCCACGTCGTCGGGCGGAATCTCGAGCAGGCCGGCGAGGCGGCGCGTGGTCGAAGGATGGAACCACATGAAAATCGGCACGCGGTCCGTCGGCCGGCGCTGAAGTGCCGCATGTACGCGTTCTTTCGAGGTCATGTGAAATTAAAGTGAATCCTCATCAGTTGGTCCGGATTGCCCCGCGAATCTGGCTTATCCCGCTGCCCTTTGCATATAGTAGTCGGTCTTATGGGGAAAATCACGGTTTTGGCCCGCTGGAACGTGTTACCTCAGGAAGAGGCCCTCGTCCGGTCGTGTTGGCCGACTGAAGCGGAAGTAAACTATGCGCGTCCGGGCGATGCCGATGCAATCCCTCCCACCGCGCTACGGAACCTCAACGTGCTGGTTGGACACGTTTCGGAAGAGCTCGTGGCGAATGCGCCGAGCCTGCGACTGATCCACGTGCTCGGTCACGGAATCGAACAGACCTTACGCCCCGGCGTTCGCGAATTGTTGCTGGCCCGAAAGATTCCCGTGGCCAAGGCGAATCCCGGGGGCGTCGCCATCGCGGAATTCGCGCTCATGGCGATGCTGGCGTTGACGCGCCGCGTCTTCAAGTTCCACGAAGCCCTCGCGTACGGGGGCAGTCGCAACGAGCTGCTGCGCGCCGAGCGGATGAACGGCGGCATCGGCGGCGAACTATTCCAGAGCACTCTGGGCATCGTCGGTTTCGGGAACATCGGTCGGGAACTTGCTCTGCGCACACGGGCCTTGGGCATGAAGATCGGCGCGGTTTCGCGTTACCCGGAACGGATTGACAGAAAACAATACGGCGTGGAATTCACGGCCCCGCTTGCCGACATTGATTCGTTCCTGGGACGCTGCGACTACGTCGTGCTTTGTCTACCGCTTACATCGGCCACGCGCGATCTGATGAACCGGGAACGCTTCGCCGCGATGAAAGTCGGCTCGTATTTCGTCAACATGGCCCGGGGCGGACTCGTGATCGAGGAGGCGTTACATGACGCGCTGCGTTCGGGAAAGCTGGCGGGGGCGGCACTAGATGTTTCGCGCTGGGAAGTCTCGGATGAATTCGGCGGGTATCCGTTCCCGTTTCCGCTGCACCAATACAACGTGATTTTGACGCCCCATTACGCCGGGTCCACCCTCGAGGCCCGCCGCCGCGCCCTGCATACCGTCGGCGAGAATCTGCGGCGGCTAATCGGCAGCGAACCCCTGCTCAATCTTGCCAATCTCGAGGCAGGATACTGACCATGCACCGGCGCTCTAATCGCACGCGACCAGCAAGAAAGCTTGGTCGTCGTCCCTGTGGTCCCTGTGGTCGTTGCTGTCCTTGTCGTCGTTGTGGCCCTTGATATGCTGACCTTGTTGTCGTTTCTGTGTATCGGCGCGGTCCAGTGGCAGCATCCGGCCGGAATGATCACGACTGAAACCATCGTAGAAGCCCGCGAGAAGCGCAGCGCGCAGGAGTGGGCAGAAAACGTATTCAATGCCAAGCGGCGGGAGCTTGAACCGTGGCTGAAGGTTTCTCCGCAATTGCTGCGCAAGGTCTTCCCCCGAACTTGCGGCAACGTCTATCACAATTTCTCCTGTCCGGAAGACCGCTCCCGCCTGAAATTCGACCCGTTTCAGTGTGACCTCTTCCAATGCAACGTGTGTGGTAAGACGTTCCACCACGGTACCGATGCGGGCATCTATGCGAAGGAGGACCGGTATCACGGCACGATGTACGACGGCTGGGCGTGCCTTTTTTACCTCACTGCAGCGGGCGTCGCAGCGGACCTGGGAACCATCGCGCAGGTCGAAGCGGACACTGCCGCCGCGAAACGTGGCGTAGAACTTCTGCTGTTGTTCGCCGACACCATTTCCGGTTTGCCCACACAATTCGCGGAGGTCCGCCAGTTCAACCGGGTCTTGACCTACCACCGCGAAGGCGACAACAAGATTCTCAACGACCTTGCCTGCGCCTACGAATTACTGCGCGACCGTATGTCTGAGGAACAACGCCGTCGAGTCGAGGATGTGGTACTGCGTCGCATGCTCGAAGACCTCATGCTCGAGCCAATCTATACGTATGACCACAACAACGTGTATCAATGGCACCGGACGATCCTGCAAACGGCCTTGGCGCTCGAACGCGAAGACCTGATTGACTGGAGTTTCGGTTACGGCGCGTTCTCGCCGGAATCACAGTCCGAGCATCGCAGCCTACGCCGGACTCTGGCGAAACATTTCAATCCGGACGGCGCTTTCTGGGAGTTATGCTCCGGATATCACCTCTATCCGCTGCATCATTTGTGCGAAGTCGCGGTGCTTTCTCGCAATCTCACTCGGATGGACCCGACTCGCTTTCCGGCGGAACGTTACGACTTGACGGACCGCCGGAATCCGGATGGTTGGGTTATCCGCAACGCCCTCGAATGGTTCGTATCGTTGGCGATGCCCGATCGGACCATGCCCACCATTGGCGACTCGATGGCCCCGCGCGCCGGCATGACGGATTATTTCACCACCGCCGAAATCGGGTACCGGCACTACGACGTGCGCGCCGTCGGCGATTACGAGACCCTGCGGGCGGGAAAACGCGCCTGGGCGGCGCTGCTCTACGGCGCGCCGGAGATCGTGCAGCGGTACACACCGTTCACGAGTTCGAACCTGTCCAGCGGCTGGGTCTCGCTACGCAACGAGTGGAACGGGAACCAGGTCTGGGTTGGTCTCAACGCATTAATTAAAGGCGGCGGGCATCAGCATGCGGACCGATTGTCGCTGGTGCTGTATTCGCAAGGGAAATTGCTGGCGCTCGAAAAGGCCACACCCTACAACGAAGAAACGACGCGAGAGTTGGGTACTCTTTCCGCGTCGCACAACACCGTCACGGTGGATTTTGCCTCGCAGAAACAGGGTGAAGCGCTCAACGAGGCCGAGACCCCGCGCGTGGCGTATTTCTTCGCCTGCCCTTTCGTAAAGTTCGCGGAGGTACACGCCGATCATTTGTATCCGCAGACTTCAGCATACCGGCGTTCAGTCGCGCTCATCGAAGATATCGTCATAGACTTTTTCCGCGTCGAGGGCGGAATGACTCACGATTGGATGGTGCACCATGCCGGGCCTGCACCCGCGCTATCCTCGGAGTTGGAAGTAGCGCCCTTCTCGCCCCCGGAGTGGCTTACGAATGGTTCCGTGCGCACCTTTGCCGTGCAAGCCGAGAGCCCTTGGGAAGCGAAATGGACCGTGGACGGTGTCACCTCCCGGCTCAGCATGGCCGGCGCATCCGGAACCCAAGTGTTCGGGCTCGAGACCTATCCAATTGACAACGCCGTCGTGACTCCAAAGAACCCGCCCTGCCAGACATTGTGCGTGCGGCGAAAAGACGACATGCCTTATCTGGCTGTATGGGACGCCTGGACGAATACGACTAATCTCACCGATATTACGTGGTGCGCCGACGGCCAGGCCCTTCGACTCCGCACCCAATCTCAGACCTATCTCCTGTGCTTCGGTCCGGGCCAAGTCGCCTTTCCCGGCGAAGTAGAAATCCAAACCGACGGCGCATTCACCCTGCTGCGGGACGATTCTGCATTCCTGCTGGTGGGAGGATCAAAATTGGAAATCACTACGCTAAAAGGCAAATTGTCGGCGATTCTGGACCAGCGCGCGACGCTCGCCGCCAAATTCGCGAATGGCCAACTCACGATCGAAACCTCCGGCGACATCCAATACGACACCTATGGCGGCCGCGATCACTACCGCGACGCGCCGACAGCCAAAGTCACGATTCGCGGGAATCTCTGGCGCATCGGTGGATCCAAGACTCGGTTCGCCGGGCATGTGTTTTGATTCGCAAGACCGGTATACTCGCCGCATGTTCGAAGATCTCGGTACAATCACTCTCAAATCCGGGGAGAGGGTGCAGATGGGTCTGGTCGCCGGCCCGGACTTGGAGTGGGCGGGGCGGATCGAAAAACTCCTGGGGCACAAGGGTGACCCGTGGAACTGGCAGAATTCCGAACTCCTCCGTGAGTCGGTCGGGATCGAGGCGTACTTCTACATCTTGCACCACGACGGAATCCCGTTCGCCAACATCATGACCGCCGAGTTGAACGGCGTGGGCATCTTCGGACATGTCTGGACGAATCCCGAAGACCGACGTAAGGGTGCGGTCTCGAGGCTCATGGAGCGGCAGATGGAACATTTCCGCGCACGCGGCGGCAAAGCGTTGTTCCTTGGCACTGGTTTTGACAGCCCGCCGTATCACATCTATCGCTCGTTCGGTTTTGAAGGCACCGAAAACCAGAGTGGGTTGATGGAATACTATGCGTCGTCGAAAGCCGAGTTTGAGCGAGACTACTTCGACGGCTCGCCAACGGTGACAAAACCTTTGGATTGGACGCACTGGCCTTCGTCTCCGGCGCTGTTCATGGGGGCTTTTCCCGGCGTGGTACGGTGCGCGCCTCTGCGGCTGATCGGTCGCAGCTCGACCGAAGGTCGTCTCCTACCCGTCTTGCGCGAGATGCGATCTCCGCGCGAGCCAAGCGCGCTGCCGCGTGCCATGGCGTTGCAAAACACGAAGACTTCCGCCGTGATGGGTCTCGCCGCATGGGACTGGGACCCACTCTGGCCCGACACGTGCGTTGTAGACGTGTATTGCCATCCGAGTAGCTGGAACTGCGCGGCAGAACTGCTCGAAGGGCTGGCGTTGCCGAAGGCGCGGCGGTATATTGCCTACGACGATCAAGCCTGCGGAGCGAAGATTGAGGTACTGCGGAGCAACGGATTTCGGCCCGTGGCGACGATGGGCGCTTGGGCGCCTATGAATCGGGCGGGAACGGGAATTGTTGACGTGACGTTGTACGAGCGAATCTTATCAGCTTAGACACCGATGGAAGGAACCAAATCATGAATGGACGTGAACTGGCTACGGCACTGCGTAGCGGACAGAAAGTGTACGGCTATTGCGTGACTTCCACGTCGCCGCAATGGCTGGGAATCGCCTCCGGACTCAAACTGGATTTTGTGTTCATTGATACGGAACACATCCCCATTGATCGCATCATGCTCTCATGGATGTGCCAGGTGTATCGCGCGCAGAACGTCGCGCCGATCGTACGCATCCCCTCCCCGGACCCGTATCAGGCCTGCATGGTGTTGGATGGGGGCGCGAGCGGCGTGATCGCGCCGTACCTCGAATCGGTGGAGCAGGTGCGGAAACTTCGCGGCGCGGTCAAGGTGCGGCCGCTGAAAGGCCGGCGGCTCGAGAATTTCCTCGAAGAAAGAGCGGACCTGGAGCCGAAACTGCTCACTTATCTGCGGGACCGCAACGTACAGAACGTCATGATTATCAACGTTGAGAGCGTGCCGGCCCTCGAATCACTCGATGCGCTTCTGGCCGTTCCTGACTTGGACGCGGTGCTGATTGGTCCGCACGATCTTTCTTGCAGTCTGGGCGTGCCGGAGCAGTACGACCATCCCAAGTTCATGAACGCGGTGAGCACCATCATCCGCAAAGCGCGCGCGGCCGGCGTCGGCATCGGCATCCACTACTCGGAAGGAATTGAAAAGGAGATCGGTTGGGCGCGGGAAGGGGCGAATTTCATCGTGCACAGCAGCGATCTGTCGGCGGCCAGAGGGGCGCTAAGAGCCGAATTCGACGCCTTGAGGAACGCCATCGAGACTAGCTCCGCACCGAAACAAACGCCCGGAGCCGCGGGTGAACCGGAAAAGACGGTAATTTAGGGTCGGACGGGGAAAGGGTAAGGCACGAAAAGGACCTAAGGGACCAAAGGGACTTCGTCCCGCTGCCTGCGGGAGCGGGCTGCGCGGTAATGGATGGATGAGTGAATCGCCAGGACGCAGCACAACGCACGGTTCCAGAAGGGCCGGAAGGTACGCCCCGTGAGGGGGAGAGCCGCCTGCGCATCGCGGCGTTCATGCTCGTTTTCCTCGTGTGCACCTTTACCGTGCTTGCGGGCTACCGATTTGCGACCGGCACGCCGGCAATGAACTGGTACCTCTATCAAGTGGCGCGCCACACGGCGTGGCTGTTGGGCTGGGCCGGACATTCCAGTCCCGTCGAGTCCGACGAAATGTACCGTGGCCGCGAAGTGGAAATTCGGACGGAATTGCGTGGAGCGGTGCCATCGGAACCGAAGACCGCGGCGCAGGTTTCGGAAGATTCGGCACCGCTAACCTCCTGGGAAATCTGGCAATACCGAGCCCTGCAAGCCCGACGCAATGCCGAGCTCGACGAGGACAAGCTCCGTCTCCTCACGGCACTTCCGCCGGTTCACGGTGCCGGCCCGGCTGCACTCGACGCCTCGATCCGAAAAACTGTCGCGGGACTGGAGAACGCCATGTCACGGCCGGGAGCTTGCCGACCGGTTCAAGTTGCGCCGCCCGAAGTAGTCGCAAGGTTGAAGGAATGTCGAATCCGCTTCGGGGCCTTGGTGCGGAATCCTGCCCTCGGGGACGATCTCAAGCAACAGGAATTGACGAATATCGCGGCGCAATTGGAGGATATCGTGCGTATACTGAAAGAATTCCTGAATCAGCGCGCCATGCAATCCCGCCAGCAGCTTCGACAAATGGGTCCTAACGTATTCTTTGTGGCGCGGCAGGGTCTGCGGGCTCGCCTTCACGAAGCGCGACAACAACTCGCCGCCGCCCAGACCGACACTTCCGCACCGGAAGAAGCGCGCAAGAAACGCGTCGCCAATCTGAGCGCCGCGGTGTCCGAACTCGAGGCCCAGTGGCAGAAACGTCAGCAGGAGAACCCGAATAATGCGAATGCGGATCAGGTTGCGTTTCGTTTCGCGCTGGTCCCGGAGTGCGGCGCGGCGGAATTGATGGGCATCTTCTTTGCCGCCGTGGTGGCCTTTCCTACACGTTGGTGGAAGAAAGGTCTTGGCGTACTGCTGGGCGTCCCGCTCCTATACGTGCTGAATCTCCTGCGGCTGGCCTGCCTGGCAATGATTGGCGCATGGACACGCCAAGGTCCAACATACGAGATCGCGCATCAATACATTTGGCAAGGCATCTTCATATTCTTTGTGGCGCTGCTTTGGCTCGTATGGGTCGAACTCATGGTACGACGGGAATGGCCGTGGCAAAACCCGGCATCTTGAAAGAACTGAGCCTGTTCCTCGGCAGGCTGGTGCTTCTCGCCCCGGTCTGTCTCGTCCTGTGGTGGCTGATAATGCCCTATTATGCCTGGGTGCTCGGCGAGATTTCCGTCGTCGTGCTCCGCTACTTGTTGCGCCTGCCCGTGGAATCGGTCACGGTGGAGCCGTCCGGGTTTCTCAACACGGAGACCCTCCTCCGTTTCGGGTGGGAAAGCCGCACCCGCGAGATCGCGATGTGCGTCCTGGTCACCAACATCGCAACCTTCGTTGCCCTCGTACTGGCCACCCCGCGCGGCGCGAGGTTGACATTGCGGCGGCGTCTCCGCACCCTCGCCCTAGGTACGGGCATTCTTGCGTTAGGCCAGGAGGTTTATCTGATACTCGCCTTCACGTTCGCCGGGGCTGTCTCCCAATCCCCCGAATTCCCCACGGCCTTGGCGCAAGTGTTCATCACCCTACCGTTCCCGCTGTGGGTGGTGCTCGCGCACTGGGACCGGATGGAGTTGTTCCTCCACCCGAACGCATGCAAAAGATCGAACTAACTCGGGTTATGGGGAAAATCGGGGTGTCGGCCGATAGGTCATATGGGTCCTATAAGATCTATCGGAGACGTTCCTGCGTCAGCGTCGGCTCGAAGCTGATAGATTTGTTCTTGGAACCTCGATAGACTGTGTGCTTCTACCGGTCGAACGAGAAGGCAGAGGGCGAATGAGCGATCCGGAAGCGATACCCGTTCCGACTGCGCCGAATTTGCCGCCGCCGGTAAGTGGTCTGAAGTGGAAAGTGCTCGCGGCGATTGCCGGGGGTATGACCATCTTTGCTGCCGGGACGGGATTCGGAATCTACTTCGCCACGCACTATCGCATCGGGTCGCTCGACGAGGTCGCGGAAGAGAGTACGGTGCCGCCGGCGACGGTCTTGCCAGTGGAGACATCTCCCCAAGCTGCCACAGCGGCGGGTGAGGAACCATTTCAGCTCGAATTTACGCCGGGCGAACGGCTGAACTACCGTATGGACGCGCGGATCGGCGGTCAAGGGCGCGAGGCGCAAAATGCGCTCCCGGTAAACCTCCAAATGCGCAGCGGTTTCAGCCTCTTCACTGAGTCCGTCGCCACGGACGGCGCCGGCTCACTGACTCTCACCTTCGATGACGTGCAACTGGCGGGGGATTTCATGGGCGAGCCGTTTCGGATGCAGACCGGTTCCAGCGGGACCGTCATGGCCGGTAGTGGCAAACCTGTCATTGACACGGGGCAAGGCATTGGCTCCCCGGCGAACATTCCCCAACTCGAGTTCTTCCGCACACCGATCAAAATGCGCGTGGCGAAGAACGGCCAAATTACGAGCGTATCCGGATACAAAGGCCTCGAGGCCATCTTCTCACAATTGCCGGTGATGACCGAGCTCGAGTTCTCGAATACCGAGGTGAGTCCGCAAACACAATGGACTTCGGATTTCGCCCTACCGGTCCCGGGATTCGGCGAGGCGGCTCGCGCCCGCATTGTGAACACGTTCCTTGGTCACCAAACCGTCAATGGGCGACAATGCGCGGTGTTGCAGCAGCAAATCTCTTCGAGCCAAGCGTCCGGCACGTTGCCGTCGGCGGCCAGCATGCCTGGCGAAGCGATACAGTTTTCCATGCCCAACTTCCTACTGAACGGCACCGCCATGACCTACTTCGATGCGGCCACTGGCCGGCTCGTCCACAACGATCTCAAGCTGCGTATCACGCTCGAGATTGGACAGGCGATGGAGAGCCGCGTGTTCGAGCGATTCCTGGGAGGCTTTGGCGGGGCCATCGAATTGCTTCCGGAGTTAGACGATTTGAAATCCGACACAGGTCCGTCAGGAAACCTGATCGATTTTAACCTGGACGTGGCGGCGTCTGTCTCATTGGCTGGATAAACCTTAAATGGCCGTAGGAGTCGGAAGTCAGGAGCAGAAGACAGAAGTCAGGAGTCAGCGTCAACGGGCTTTACAATGATGGCGCCGCTCATTGTTTTCCCGTGAACAAAATCCATGGTCAGGGAACATTCTGGCTCCTGACTCCTGACTTCTGACTCCTTCGTTGGGACTCACCGGCCGGCGGGCAGACGCATTTCAAACTCGCCGGCCAACGTGCCGTCGCTCCGTGTAACGGACAGGCGCACGGCTTCCGCTTCAATGCCGGACTGGCGCAGGCACGCCGTGTCCAGCTTGATATCGGCGCGCAGCCCCGGGCCGATGGACACTAGGGTTTCGGCACGGACCGGCGCCCCCAAGTACAGCCAGCACTCGCTATCGCTCCGAAGCAAGCGGAATTCGGGCCGTCCCCGTTCCTGAACGTACAAGGCGATTCCGTACGTGGTCATGGTTCCGGCGCCGGCCGGCCGCCGCGCGACCCCTTCGGGCCAGGGCACGTAAACGTTGATCGGCGCCACGCCGGTATTACGCAAGGTCAAGCGGATCAGCCCGGCAGGGTCGAGCCCTTCGGACTCTGTCCGCAAACTCATCTTCCCCGGCATAAGCGCCAGAGCGATCAGTCCCAACACCATCAGGACGATGGCCGCGGTCGCCGCCTTTTGTAGCTGCCGCACGGTGCGCATCCGCGGGCTCGCCTCGAGACGCGTGTGCTTCAGCCCCAGTACGACCAGTCCAAAGCCGCCGATGACGTAGACAAACGCGCCCAAGCGGACTCCCAGCAGCCACTCGGTGGGCGGGAGCGGATTGGTCGGATTAACGGCGAGCGCCGCCATGGGCGCGCACACGCCGCAGACCGCGGCGGCCCCGGTCAACAGCAAACCCCAGGAAACGTTCAGCCGATCCCGGAGAAACATCACTGGCCACACGATCAGCGGCAGCAGCGCGTAAAACAGCCACACCAGAGCCAGTGGTATCGGTGTAGATTCAGTCGCGATGCCCACGGAATTCAAGAGGTCTACTATGCCGTACAGCGACCGGCCTTGGCCATCAAACTCCAACCAAGGCAAGAATACCGAAAGGCTCATCACCGGAGGGAGGATATAAGCGAGCAAGGCCAGCTTCGCACGAGCGGGGCGCAACTCTAGAAGTCGTGAACCGTACGCGTCCAGCGGCAGATCAACGAAACCTCCGATGGCTCTCGGATCGTCGGTCTGCAGCACCCGGCGTGCTTCTTCCACGTTTCGAAGAAAATGGCCGATTCGCCCGATCAGTTCGCGGTTGGTGCGGTTCGCCTGATCCGGCGTGATTTCTCCCTGCACGGCGCGCTCGCTGAGCCGTGTCTGAGCCTCGCGAAGCTTCGTTATCTCGGCCTCGAGCCGAAGCACGTGCAAACGAAGTTGTTCGCGCACCACCGCGACGGTCAGCTCAGCTCGCTGTTCCTGCCTCAGGTAGAAGCTCTGAAGAGATGCTCGCTCGGCGGATTCAATAGATTCGACACGAGTAACCAAATGTTCCCCGAGAGTACGCGCCTTCTGTCGGTAAGAAAGGGCCAGTTGCAGCCGAGACCTGAGGTCGGGATCAGCCACGGGTCTTGCGTTGCGCCAAGGCCGCTCTTACAAAATCCCGGAACAGCGGTTGCGGATGCAACGGCGTGCTCTTAAACTCCGGATGGAACTGCGAGGCGCAATACCAGGGATGATCGGCGAGTTCGACGAGCTCGACCAGTTCATGATCGGCCTTGGGATGAACGCCACTGACGACCAAGCCCGCTTCTCTCACCAACCGGTCCAGGTAGGCGTTGTTGAATTCGTAGCGGTGGCGATGTCGTTCGTAAATCACGTCCGATCCGTACGCCACGCGCGCCCGCGTACCTTCGCGGAGATTGCAGCGGTATTCGCCCAGCCGCATGGTACCGCCGAAATCGTGGATGCCGCGCTGTTCCGATAACAGCGAAATGACCGGGTCCGGCGTTTCCGGATCAAACTCCGTCGAGTTCGCCTGTTTCAGCCCCAGGCAGTGCCGGGCCATTTCGATGACGCCGACCTGCATCCCCAGACAAATGCCCAGGAAAGGCTGTTTCCGCTCGCGAACGTATTGCATGGCCCGAATTTTGCCTTCGATGCCGCGCTTGCCGAATCCGGGGCCGATCAACACGCCATCGAACTCCGCCAACACGTCCTCCGGCCGGAGTCCGTTCTCGAATTGTTCGGAGTCCACCCAGACGAGGCGAACCTTGCAATCGTTGGCCACGCCCGCGTGCATAAACGCCTCGTTGATGCTCTTGTACGCATCCTCGTGGCCAACGTACTTGCCCACCGCCGCGATGCGCAACTCCTGCGACGGATGGAGCATCTTGTCCACCACGCCGCGCCAGGCCTGGAGGTCCTCCTTGGGGGCCTCGATGCTCAACACGCGTAGCACCATGTCGTCCAGACCCTGGTTCTTAAAGTTTAACGGGATGGCATATATCGGCTTAATATCTTCCCCGCCAATGATGGCCTGTTCGGTGACGTTGCAGAACATGGCGATTTTGCGTCGCTGGTCGCGCCCAAGCTTCATCGCGCCGGTACGGCAGACGATCACGTCCGGCTGGATGCCGATCTCGCGCAGGGCGCGCACGCTGTGCTGCGTGGGTTTCGTTTTCAACTCGCCCGCCGCTTCGATGTACGGCAGCAAGGTCACGTGCACGAAGCAACACTCGGACGGTCCGACTTCCAAATGGAACTGTCGAATCGCCTCCAAAAATGGCAGACCCTCGATGTCGCCCACGGTGCCGCCGATCTCGACGATCGCCACGTCCGCATTGTCTTCCGGTTCCGCCGTGAGCATGCGGATGCGCAGCTTAATCTCGTCGGTGATGTGCGGGATGACCTGGACCGTTTTGCCC
>JACQVH010000308.1 GCA_016209895.1 Candidatus Hydrogenedentota bacterium
ACGCGGCGCCAATGCCATCATTGCACTTCGATGCGCCATCCTATCCAACCGCTTCGAGGACTTCTGGGAGCAACGCCTACCGCAGCCCACCTAAAAACCCCAATTCCTGACGCAGGCCCAGCCCATTGCATGTTCACTTACCCGCCTTCGAAAAGGCTGCTCGTCGTTATTTTCCTTGCCGTCCTTGAGGTCGTTGCGGTCCTTTTCGTCCTTTCTTGTCCTTTCCGGGGTTCTTGATGAATTGTCGCGTCGCCTGTAGCATAGTGTCTCGGACTACCCCAGAAGACTACGTGGAGGGAGAGACATGCGGGGAAAGACCAAATCCTTAACCAAAAAGAAACCAGTCCACCGGACCGGAGTCCGTGGTCCGGAGAAACTCGCCTTGCAAGGAGGACCGAAATCCCTGTCGGGAACCTTACCCCCTTGGCCGTGGTTCGATGCCAAGACGATCCGGGCGGTTTCCAGGGTGCTCAGGAGTGGCAAAGTAAACTACTGGACCGGTCCGCTCGGGATGGAATTCGAGCGTAAATTCGCCGAGTGGAACGGCTCGAAATTCGCCATCAGCACCACGAACGGCACGAGCGCGCTGCACACCGCGCTCGCCGGTCTGGGCATCGGCCCGGGGGACGAAGTAATCGTGCCCAGCTACACCTTCATCGCCAGTTCGTTCTCGATTGTACAGGCCGGCGCGATCCCCCGCTTCGCCGATGTCAATCGCGAAGACCATTGCCTCAGCGTGCAATCGGCAAGGCGCCTCATAAACGACCGGACGCGGGCGATCATGGTCGTCCATCTCTATGGCAACGTCGTGAACATGGACCCGATCCTGGCCCTCGCTCGGAACCACAATCTCTATGTCATCGAAGATAACGCGGAAGCCTACGGCGGCGTGTACAAAGGGAGGAAGACGGGCAGCATCGGTGACATGGGCGCGTGCAGCTTTTGCCAAAACAAAACCTTTACCACCGGCGGCGAAGGCGGAATGGTCACCACTGACAACGAGGAAGTGGCCTGGCGCTGCCGGAGCTTCCGCGATCACGGCTACGACGTGCGCGAACGGCTGCGGCTGCTCGAGATGGAACAGAAACTCCCTTACATCCACAAAATGGTCGGCTGGAACTACCGCATGACCGAAATGCAGTCCACAATCGGGTTGTGCGAACTCGAACGTATTGATGCGTGGAACATGCCCCGCCGCCGCCGCAATGCGGCGATCTTGATGGAAGCGCTGCGGGAGATTCCACAAATTCTCTATCTGCCAGTAGACACGCCGGAGCGCCGGAACGGCTGGTACGTGTTCCCGATCACGCTGGACATGGAGCGCATGCGCTGTGATATGGCGGCGTTTCTTGAAGCTCTCGGCGCGGAAGGCGTCCCCTGCTGGAAGGTGTTCTGGCCGCAATGCCACACCGAGCGCGCATTCACCGAAAAGCACGGTTTCGGCAATTCCGGGTTCCCATTTACCAGCCGCGAGTACACAGACCCGCGTTCCGCGGGTTACAGGCAGGTCGAAGTGCCGAACGCGCTGTGGCACCAAGCCCGAACCTTTATCACCTTCCTTTTCCCCACGTACGAAGTCGAGCACATGGAAGGCATCGCCAGAGGCATCAAAAAGGTAATCGCGGCTTTCGCAAAGTGAGTCGCGGTGAGTCGCGCGTAGCGCCGGCATCCTTGACGGCATTGTTAAGAAAGGTAACGTTGAAAACTCGTTGGGGCGTGTGGGGTTCAGGTGGTATTGCCCGGCGGCGGACGATTCCCGAAGGCATCGCCCGCGCCGCGAATGCCGAGTTAGTGGCCGTCTACGATGTGAACCATGCGGCCAACGAGGAAATTGCGCGGCAGTACGGGTCGGACCATCGAGGTTTGACTAGCGGAGCGCGCTGCCCTGCATTACAGAAGAAAGCATCGAGCGATGCCCCAAGTGGTCCCGGTCGGCTGGAAGAGTTCTTCCACGTCGCTTACCGCCATCGCATCTCCCGCTGTAACGTCTGCTACCCCAATCTTTCTCACGATGTCTACTGGGATTCCTGTTCTCCCTGGCAGACGAGGTCGTAAACCTTCCTCGCTTCGGGAATCATTTCAAAACAGGCCACAGAATACATTCCCATTCCCGGCCAATTGAGGCCGGTACTTCACCCGGACCGCGCGTCAATGGGACCAAATGCCATAGTTCCCGTGCCATCGGTTCGTTCCGTCAGGGTTACGTCAAAGACTCTACTGAGGTTGAGCGACCTTATTCGCCGCCGCCAGAGGCCCGTGATCATGACTATGCGCTGGCTGGTGACTCCGTAAACAGTGCTTGATCGCTGTTTCATATCTACGAAGAATCGTCCAATGAGTTGGTGGAATGCCATTAGGATTACCGGCAGTAAAACCAATAGGACAACGGCTCCCATCACTGGTCCCATCTCTTCATCGTTTGCGGCAGTCTCCGCGTCAGCCCAATGAGATGTGCACTTGCTTACCGAGGGCGGAGGCGTATTTCGAAAGGGTCGCGAGGCCGATGTTTTCGGCATGATTCTCGATGCGTGAAATCGCGGATTTCTTAGTGCGCATGCGCCGTGCTAGTTGTTCCTGAGTCAAGCCGGAGGCTTCGCGCGCCTGCCTCAGCAGAATCCCGAGTTTTAGCTGTGCGTAGCCCGATTCAAAACCTTCGGCGAACTCGCGATCTCTTTGCTTGCGTGCCTTAATGTAGCGCCTCAAATCACTCACGGAGATTGTTTCCTTTCTCGCTGGTGCCGACCCGTTTTTTGAAGTACTGACTGGGTACTCGCTCCAGTTCTTCAATGACGCGCAAGACCCAGGCCACCTTTTGGGCTTGCTTCCCGGGTAAGGAATCAAGGAATTCGGCGACGGGGTAGACTCCAGAATGCGAACGATAAAATTCTATCTCCCACACCACTTCACGTTAACAAATCTGTTAACATTTCGCAAGTTTCGTCGAATTCCCGGACTTGGCGAAAGTCGTGTAGTGGCAGCCCGACGCCGCTCAGGCCAAAGAAATTCTGATTTCCAGAAGAGCCGTCTCTACGTTATACTTCCGCAACTGGCACGCAACTTGGGCGGTTCTCCATTATTTTGGCGAGGGAGGAAGGATGGCCACGCATTCACACGACGAAGAAGATGACGCGGAGCGGATCGATCACGAACTCCGAATACAAAATCTGAAAGGGGAATTGGAGATAATCACCGGAAAACCGGTCGAGGGTATTCATTCCGAAGGCTGTCCGCCCGATTCAGACGATGACGAATCGGACCTTTACGAAGAAGTCTGAACTGGGGGGAGGAAACCATTTCCATGCGCCTGACCGACATCTTTCCCGCTATTCCCCGCGTCAAACGCCTCGTCGTGTGCGAGCCGCCGGCCGTCGAGGAACCGGTTGATTTCTGGATTTGGTTTCGGTCGTTTCAGGGGCTCATCAATCGGAACGAGCCGCACCTCTACATCATGAAACGCACCGTCGAGTATCGCCCGGGCAAACCGCGCACTCTCTATGAAGACCACTGGCTGGACTACTACACGCGGACGTTCGGCTTGCCAACAGAAACGCTGGATGATGTGGACGCGATCGTCGAACGTTACAAGCATCTTATCAACGGTTATGTCGTCTACGATGTGGAACGGGTCCTTCAGACACAGAACCTCGCGATTACGCGCTGTGGTCTGGAAAGCCTTCTCCCCATCGCGCCGGACCAAGAACGTTGGATGACGCGGCACGGAATTCCCAAGCGCGACGACTTGCGCGCAAAGTTTCCATCCGACGCGGATGCCGCGGAATGGGCCTTGCACAATTTGTGGCCGCATTGCAACAAACGGTTCTATGCCAACCTTTGCATCCATCGTCCCATGTGGTACGCCCTGGCGCACGAGCTCGAGGACTATATCGTCTATTTGAAAGGATTGGCGCTCGACCTGCCGCTCAGCCGACAGACACGGCGCACGCAGCGGCTGTATCGCCGGATGCTCGATTCCGCGGAGACGCCCGGCGTACAGATGAATTGGCACTGCGTCCTCGACCAGGAAAAAGAATACGTCGCGGAAGCGGCGGAGCGCGGGTTCTTTACCCTGTGCAGCGTGGCCACGCCGAACCTGAGCATCCACGGAGGGGTCGGCGACCCGGACGCCGCCTATAACCCGCCGATGCCCAAGCCGGAGGAATGTATCGCCGACCCGAAGAAGGTGTACGTCTGCCTTTATAACAGCGACGGCGACGCCACCTGGGCCATGAACAACCTGCACTCCGGCAACTGGCTGGTCCCGCAACGCGGAAAATTCAAATTCGGCTGGGGATTCCTGCCGCTGACGGTCAGGCTCATGCCCGGCATGCTGCGCTACTATCACGAAACGCGCACCGAGAAAGACTGTTTCTTCGGGCCATCCTCGGGGGCGGCATACACGTACACCCATCTCTGGCCCAAGCATCTCGTCGGGCGCTACTTGTCCGAGACACGCCGCCTGCTCGACCAGTCCGGTCAGCACGGCTGCAACATGGTGAACTGGTTCTTGCGCGATTGGTGGCGTGAGGTCGAAGACGACGCCGCCATCCTGCGCGAGCAGGAAGTGCTCAAGTCGGGTCCGGGACTGGTCTGCGGACTCGGCGGTTCTCCTTACGCGAAGAGTTATCCCTTGGGGCCGATCCCAAAACTGCATTCCGTACACATCGCCAATGTCGGTCGCGACAACGTGGGCGACATCGTCAAGTTCGCTAAGGAATGCCCCACGCGACCGGCGTTTATGTTTCTGTTTGCACAGATCGCAGTCGGCATTTGGGAACAACTCGAATCGGAAATGGCCGAGTTCGGCAAACATCCCGAAATCGAAATCCTCAGCATGGATGAATTCTTCCTCACCTTGCAGGACGCAGTCCGGCGCGGTCTCGGGCGGGATGAACTGTACGACAAGACCGAAGCGCTCGCAGAGACATGGCTAAAGGCCCCGGGCCGACACCGTCTGCCGGTTTGTGAACGCTTGACCGAGGAACTGGCCCGCGTCGCGCATGCCGCTCCCGAAGAGCGCCGCCGACGTCTCGCCGAAGCCGGCTGGATTGACCTGGTCTCGATCGAGATCGAGAACGTGGCCCGCGACCGCGACAAGTTCCTCACGCGCTTCCAAGGCCGACCCCCCATCGCGCCCGAAGAGGAAGCGGACACGTTGCTTTATGTCGCGTTTACCGTCGCATGGACGGTCGTACGCGCCGCCATCGAGGCGCAAGGCATTTACGCCAACCATCGCACCCAGTGCCTGAACGATTTCAAACGCCTCTGCGGACCTCTCGTGGATATGAAGCCTTTTGAAAACCTCTTCGACGCCTGGGAGCGCTGGGAACAAGGTGTGCCCGAAGTCCAGACGATCGCCGAATGGTGCAACGGCGTCGCCAAAGCCGCGCGCACTCTCCACGACACCCTCGGCCCCACCGAATCCGAAGACTTCACCGGCTGGCCACCGAGGACGATCTGAAGCTTCGCAACCAAAATCGGCAATCGAAAATCCAAAATCGAAAATTCCCTGCCCATTGTCTGTTTTTCGCTCCTGTGCTAAACTGTCGCCTGTCGGGAGGGAAGGTTGGTATTGCTCCTCTGAAGGGGACGGGACATGGGATGGAGTTTGAGTAAGGAAGCTCGCCGGCACCGGCGGGTTTCTGCCGAAATGCCGTTGCGGTTCCGCATCGTTGACGCCGCCGAGTCCACGAAGTTCGAGCGCGGAATGGTCACCAATATTTCGATTGGCGGGTTGGCATTCGTCTCGAAAGTAGTCATTCCCGTGCGGACCGCCGTCGCATTCGAGTTTTCTCTGCCGGGGAATCTGGGCGACGTGGCCGCCGAAGCGACAGTCGTGCGCATCGTCAGCGAACTTACCGACGGACACGGCATCGAATACGGTGTCGAACTGTCGCCGACGGCGCGGAGCGAGACGCTCGAGAAATTCGTCCGCGCGATTGACGTCGTGCCGTGGCTCCAACACATGACGAAACGCGGCGCGAGCGACCTACATTTTGCGGCCTTCTCGGCGCCGCTGTTGCGCATTCAACACGAACTGACGCCCACCGAGCACAAACCGCTTCCGCCCGAACTGGTCGAGGCGCTGGTGTTGGGCACGCTCAGTCCACAGCGACGCCGCACATTCCAGCGCGAGCGCGAGATTGATTTTCCGCTCATCATTCCCGAACTCGGACGCTGGCGCGTCAACGCGCACTATCAGCGGGGCTATGTCGAGGCCGTGTTTCACGTCATTGACGCGTATATCCCCGCCCCGGAAGAGCTAGGTCTCCCCCCAATCGTCCGCGACCTTGCCTTGAGTCCGGGTGGACTCGTCCTCGTCATCGGGCCCACGGGCTGTGGCAAGGCTACGACGCTTGCCAGCATGGTCGAAGTGATCAATCTCCGGGATGTGAAACTTGTAATCAAGCTCGAGGACCCCATCGAGTGCGTTCATGAAAACCGCAAGGCCGTCGTTAAACAACGCGAGATTGGCAGTGACACGCGCACGTTCGCCACGGGGATGCAGCACGCGTTGCGCGAAGACCCCGACGTGATCGTTCTTTCCGAATTGCGGGATGCCGAGACGGCCGAAATGGTGCTGCGCAGCGCCGAAAGCGGCCGGGTGATTTTTGCGGGAATGAGCACCGGTGACCCGGTGCAAACCATTAACCGGATCGCCAGTTGGTTCCCGCCGACACAGCGTCTCACGGTGTTGCATCTGTTGTCTTCGAGCTTGCGCGGGATCATCAATCTCCGCCTGCTGAAGAAGGAAGACGGGCCCGGACTGGTTCCGGCGGTGGAAGTAGTCGTCGCCAACGACGGCATTCGCGGCATCATCCGCACCGACCGGCTCGACCAAATCCCATTACTCGTCGCCAGTATCCCCGGCGGCCAGACCCTCGAGGCCAGCCTGCGCAGCCTGATCATGCGCGGCTGCATCACCCTCGACCACGCCTCCCACCTCGCCCACGACCCCGACCGCCTCCGCAAAATCGTAACCGAACACCGCGCGTAGCGTCCCGCCCTCTACGGCGAGCGTTACCGCCGTCTTCCCTTTTCCTCCTCGTCTTTGGCGGGATTCTTGAGAAGCCAGGCTTCCGCCAGCCGCGGTTGGTTGCGCCAATTCACTCCCGGCTGTTGAACGTTGTCGAAGGTCACCGTAAGTTTTCCGTCCTTGATCAATTCGGGCGGCACTGGAAACTCCTTCATGGTATGCGCTTCGGTATGGTAAACCGTGGCGGTGAGCGCTTGCTCGTCCGCGCGCGGTTTGAGTTCGCCGAAGCCGCAAAACCGCAAGAGATACGATGCGTTGGGATCGAGATGGTCATACTCGAGCGAATTCGGCGCGCTCGTGACCAGCCACGAAAGCCGTAAGCGGCTCATTCCGTTGTCCCACCACCAGAACGTAGCGTCGTCCCCGCGTTGCTCCGGCGAGCGCACCACGTGTGGGCTGCGCCCCACGTGCCCGATGTCATCGTAATAGCTTCCGGGACCCGGGTTCTCCCAAGTGCGAAGCTGTTCGAGCCGCGCCCACCGCGCCTCCAACGTCGGAAGCGTCGCCACCTTGTGAAACTCGTCCTCCAGCCAAAAACGATTGTTAAGCGGGTAGTCGAGGAAATCGAGCATGCAGCCCCGCTGCGGATGGATCGCATGATACTTCTCGACGCTGGATTGGAACTTGATCGAAGTGTAGAGATGGTCGAACAGTTCGATGATCCGGTCTCGAAGTTCCGGACGCGTCGGCTCGGTTTCCACCCGTTCCAACACCTTCAAGGCCGCCCGCATCGCCTCGGTCGGCGGTCGGCCTTCCTTTGGCTCTATCGCCTCGCAAGCCTCCTGTTCGAGCGCCGTCTCCCGAATCAGACGCTCCCGCTGGTACGCGTCGTAGTACGCGCGCACGACCAGCATCTGCCAACGCCAGTTGTCCTTCAGTTCCGGATGGGCCGCCTCCAAATCCTGCCACAACTTCAGCGTCGCCGGGACAACCTCGTTCGTGCGCAACGATCCGGCCCAATTCTTCTCGAGTGCGAATATCCCGTCGGCCACCCGTTCCGCCGCCGAACCGAAGAAACAACGGGCGTAGTCCACCAGAATCGCCCGCGTCTCTTGCCTGGGATTCCAGCTCAGCCCGCTCCACAACGCCTTGTTCAAGTCGTCGTGGCAGCCGTCGGAATAACTCAGGAAACCGTCCGTGCTGGGCGCGGTCGCCGCGAACACCTCCGCGTAGAACTCCGGCCGCGGATTGATCGGCTCCCGCCCCGCTGTCAACGCAAACACCTGGTCCAGGTTTAGCGCCTCGTATTGAGCGCGCACAATATGCGTGATGTCCGGGTAATCACGTAGCTTGTAACGCTTGTCCAGTCGCGCGCGCATTTCGGGAAGCGGAGGACTGCTCGGTCCGGCCACCAATCCGCCCAGCCAATCGGGTTTGTGTTCGTCCAGCCAATCAAAGAAATAATCCGTCTTCTCGCCCTCGAAACCCTGAAGCGACATCCAAATCTTAGCGTTGGGATGGTACTTCGGCAGTATCTTGGACAAGTCCTCGAGGAAGGGCATCACCTCGCGCGGATGATTGTCCCCCGGATCGCCTCCGGGAAAGAAAATGGCATCCAGGCGCGGGCAGTCCTGGTAGAACTGTTCGTGAAATCGGACCGCCGCGGCCCGTTTCTCCGCATCTTTCAAGTCGAAGTCCGCCGGAGTCCACACCCAATAATCCACGTCGTACTTGTCGCAAATGGCGCTCAGGCGGCGGTTCATCTCCTCGCGGCTGAGCGGCATAATCGGGGTGGGCCGTGCATCCTGAAAAGGGATATTCTCGATGCAATTAGCCCCAAAGAAAGTCAGTTCGCGAATGTACTGGTCGTACGTCTTCTCGTCCCACGCGTCATAGCTGTTGGCCTGCGCGCGGTACCCGAGTTGATGCCCGCGAATCGCGTATTGGGGCGCCTCCGTCACGGCGATGGCCTGCGTCAGCGAAACTTTCCGCGGACCCCAATCGAGTTTGCGCAGCAGATAACCCACGCCAAAAAGCGCCCCGCGCCGACTCGCCGCCGAGACCGTGATACGCGGCGTCGCCCCCACCTCCGTGCTGATCTTGAATCCTTCCGCCGCGACCCCATCACCCACCGCCGCTTTGCGCAGCGTGATGGCGCCCTCACCGCCGACTTGCTCGCCCTTGGACCAAGTAATACCGGTGCGTTTAGCCACTTCCTCGATGAGCACCACGCAAGGAACCTCGAACAGCTCTTCGTCCCCCGCCGTCACCACGCGGACCTTACTGAGGTCCATCTGCGCCGCCGCCCGTACGACGGGAAAACCAACTCCCACGATCAATACCAAAACCAACGCCCGCTTAAACATATACCGCGCCCTTTCGCTGCTCATACGCCCGTGTATTGAATGACTTGGATGGCATCTTACCCCATCGAATAAAGCAACCAAAATCGTCATCGCGAGCCCCCATTTGCGAAAGAAATCCCGCCACGCGTGTCATGCCGAGCGAAGTCGAAGCATCTCTTTCACCTATGGCGAACCCATTTGCGCAAGAAACCCCGAGGCGTACCCAATTCACTTCTTTCGTCCCGGCTGGGACGCCTGTGGTTAGAGTCCTTTTCCCTTAACCACAAAGAACGCAAAGAGCGCAAAGAACGGCGGGCCGTTGAGAGCGCGTGAACGCTGGAATATAATGTCGCAGGCACACGCGCCACGTGGCGTACAAGGAGCACAAATTATGCTTGGTATGTGGTTAGGCGGGTTGCGGGACCCGGAACCGGTGGTGTCGCAGCGAACGGCGGCGGTCCCGGACCATTCTTCGCGGATCAAGGAACTCGAGCATCATATCGGGCGGATCACGTTGCTCAACCAGGCCCTGTGGGAATTGCTGCGGGAGAAGCTGAACCTGACCGACCCCGAACTCGAACGGCGCGTCAACGACATTGACATGCGCGACGGCGTCCAGGACGGCCGCATCACGAACACCGCGCTGCAATGCCCCCGCTGCCACCGCGTGTCGTCCTCGAAACACTGGAAGTGCCTGTACTGCGGGCTGGAATTTGAAAAACCCGCCATGGGGTAGTGGGAAGGATGAAGGCTGAAGTGTGAAGGAAGAAGACTGTACACCGAAGGCTGGAGCGTGAAAGGGGTAGGCGAAGGACAAAGGACGAAAGTAGACTGGAGACGCCTTATTGAGAATCCTCGATTTTGCGCTGTAAGCGCGACACATGCCAGCCCAGGGCAAAGTCCGCCGCGGCGGCTACGCGACGCTGAGCTTCATCCCCACACTGGCCACAACGTTTCTCGGCCTCGGATTGATAACGGACTGGCTGTTGGGCGCGCTCAGGATTTGTCCCGTCGTGAAGCGCATCTGGACGCCGAGCTGGACCCTGTTCAGCGGCGGTTGGTGCTTGTTGTTACTCGCGGCCTGCTACGCCGTGATTGATTGGGGTCGCGCGAAGGCTTGGTCGTTCCCCCTCGTGGTAATCGGTATGAACTCGATTACGGCCTATTGCATTGCCGAACTCTGCCGAAGATTTGTCGGGAATAATCTGAAAACCCATTTGGGCCAGGATTCTTTCCAAGTGTTCGGAGCGGCCTACGAACCCTTCCTCCACGGGGTCGGCATACTGCTCATCTACTGGCCCATCCTCGACTGGATGTACCGCCGCAAGATATTCCTCCGCATCTGAACCACCCGCCTCACAGCTCCCAATGC
>JACQVH010000309.1 GCA_016209895.1 Candidatus Hydrogenedentota bacterium
AGACGATTGCGCTCTCACGCGGCTTCGCCATGATGTTGTACATGCACGTCATGTAGAAATCCACGTCCCAACCCTTTTCTTCGGAGAGTTCGATCACTTCTGGGATGTGGGAGCCGAGGCCGACGGGCAGGCCGGTGTCGCGGATGGTCTTGAGCAGGTCCTCGACTTCGCGCGTGTCGCCGGCGAGGTAGTGGTTGTCCACCCAGGTGCCGTGGAGGTAGATGGCCAGTGTGCCGAAGTTTGCCAACTGGCGGACGTGGCCGTGGAGATCACGCAACTCCGAGGCCGTTTGCACGATGAACTGTATCTTCCCGCCTTCTTCCCAGTACTCGCGGATGCAGGCCTGAATAAGCACGTCGCCGCGAGCCTGGACGGTGTTGATGCCGTGACGTTCGCAATCAAACATGGTCCGCTTGATTTGTTCGACCGTGAAGTACCGGAGCATGTCGCGGCTCATTTCCGAAGACCGATGGGAGTTGGCCCGAAATGGATTGCCGCCGACGATCAGGCGCGTGATCGAAGCGTTGCCGAGGGGAACAGTCGGTAACAGGTTCATGTTGGGTCTCCAGTACGGGGCGAGCAAATTATATCATGGCGATCTGGTAAACGCGACGGCACCGCAGGGAATTTCGGGCGTGGGGAAGCGGTCAGACCTGTCAGACGCATCCGACCGGTCAGACGGAAGTCTTTGCAGAGAAGGGATCGAGGCGGTGGAACGGTTCGAGGGCATTTGATATAGTCACTTTATCCTTACCTGCCGAACGGGAGTTGTTACATGCCATACGACGCCAAAGACCCGTTTCTCAATGTGCAGACCTTTGTTCAGACGGGCGCGACCGCTGTGCCGGAGTTGGACCGCTGGCAGCAGATCGCCGAGGAAGAAGTGCAATTGGTCGCGGAGATGACCCGGCGGAACGAGTTGTCCGGCGGCACGCCGGTGGTGCGCGAGTTCGAGAAGGAATGGCGCGAATGGATCGGCAAGCGATTTTCAGTCACGACGGTGAACGGCACTTCCGCCTTGTACAGCGGGTATTTTGGCTTGGGCGTGGGTCCGGGAGACGAAGTGGTCTGCCCGGTGAACACATGGATTTGCAGCATTGCGCCGGCGCTGCTGCTCGGCGCCAAGCCGGTTTTCTGCGATATTGATCCCGATTCGCTGCAAATTGATCCGGTTGATCTGGAAGCCAAGATAACACAGAAGACGGCGTGCATTTGCGCCGTGCATCTCTGGGGCAACGTTTACGATCTCGATGCGGTGATGGCCGTAGCGCGACGCCACAACATTGCGGTGATCGAAGATTGCTCGCACGCGCACGGCGCGAAGTACAAAGGCAGGATGTGTGGGGCCATCGGAGACGCCGCCTGCTGGAGCCTGCAAGGTTCGAAGGCGGTGAGCGCGGGCGAGGGCGGCGTGTTGGTCACGGACGACGTGGACGTATTCGAGCGGGCCTGTCTGGTCGGACAGGTGAACCGCGTTATCGGCATAGACCTCGTTGGGGCGAAGTACGCCGAGTTGCAGCCGCTGGGTCTGGGCATGAAATTCCGCGCGCATCCGCTGGGTATCGGGATCGCCCAAGTCCAGTTGCGACGCTTGCCCGAACTGAACCGACATCGCGCCGCGTACATCGAGGCGGTCGAGGCGGGTCTCAAGGACGTGCCGGGGTTCCGCCCGATCAAAGTGTATGATGGCATCGAGCGCGGCGGCTACTATGGCTTCCCGGTGATTTACGAGGCTGAAGCGGCGGGCGGTCCGTCGGCGGAATCGTTGGTCGAGGCGCTGAAAGCGACTGGGCTGAGCGTCTCGATGACGCCGTATCCGAATTTGCACACGCTGCCTTTGTTCACGAAAGGATTCGATATTTTTACGCGGAATCGAGGTCCGCTTTGCGCGCACGAAGGCTACCCTGGCTATCGTCCGGGCGATTTTCCGAACGCGGAACTGGCGCAAGAGCGGACCGTCTTCCTACCGCGCTTGAGCGACCCAATTCCCGGCGCCGCAGACATCGTTCTGGAAACACTGAAGCGGGTCGTGACGCAGACGATGCGGCAACCTTCCTCGGTGAAATGAAGCTTTTTCAAGACGACTCCTATTCGGTATCCATTGGGTGACAGCCGGCCATGCGCATCGTAATTGCCCCGGATTCATTCAAAGAGTGCGCTTCCGCCGTGGAAGTAGCCAATGCCATCGCGGAAGGGGTGCGGCGCGTCTACGCCGATGCGGAATTGGTGCTGGTGCCGATGGCCGACGGAGGAGAAGGCACGGTAGACGCGCTGGTAGCAGCGACCGGCGGCGTCACGGTGGAAACGGAAGTTACCGGGCCGCTCTGCCAGCCGGTGTCCGCGACATACGGAATTCTCGGGGACGGCGGCACCGCCGTTATCGAGATGTCGGCGGCTTCCGGCGTTCAACTCGTGCCTCCCGAGCAGCGTGATCCGCGGTTGACGACCACGCGCGGCACGGGCGAACTAATGCGCCTTGCGCTCGAAAGCGGCGCCCGCCGGATTCTCGTGGGCGTGGGCGGAAGCGCCACGAACGACGGCGGGGTCGGGATGGCCCAAGCGCTGGGGTTCTCATTCAAAGACTTGGATGGCGAGGAATTGCCGCCCGGCGGCGCGGCGTTGGCGCGACTTGCCCGCATTGATTCCTCCCGAAAGCATCCTGCCATGGAGCGTTGCAAAATCCTGGTGGCGTGCGACGTGGACAATCCCCTGTGTGGTCCGCACGGGGCCTCGGTGATGTACGGTCCGCAAAAAGGGGCGACGCCGGAAGTCGCGTTGGAACTGGACAACGCGCTGCATCATTTCGCACTGATCGTCGAGCGTGACCTTGGCGTGTCCGTTCTGAACCTGCCTGGCGGCGGGGCGGCGGGCGGGCTGGCAGGGGGGCTGGTGGCATTTGCCGGCGCCAGGTTACGCAATGGAACCGAACTGGTGGCGGAGGCGTCGCTGCTCGAGGAACGCATGCGCGGCGCGAATCTCGTATTCACCGGCGAGGGCCAACTCGATCGCTTGACGCTGCATGGCAAGACGCCGATGGGCGTGGCCCAGATTGCCAAGTCGCTAGGTCTCCCCGTGATTGCGATCACCGGCTCGTTGGGCGAAGGATATCGAGACGTTTACGCAAAAGGCATAGACGCGGTGTTCGCGATCTGTTCGGGGCCCATGTCACAAGCCGAAGCCATCGCCCGCGTCGGCCCGCTCATAATGGATACGGTGGAGGCCGTCATGCGAACTTGGCGATGCGGGAGAAAGCGGGGATGACGATTGCGGAATGATGGAATCCCGAACGCCGGATATCTGATCGGCAGCGAACCGTGATGAGAAGTGAGTTTCAAGGGATAACTTTTCGCGACGCGGCGCAGGCGGAGCGCGGCCTCTCGGCTATCCTCGAGCCGGAGCGGCCTGGGCTGGCCGCGAGTCTGGCGGAGGCTTTGGGGGAGGCGGCGGACCCGTGCACGGTCCTGGTCCGGCTGCAGCGGTTCCTCGAAGCCGGCATCAACCCCCGCACGGAATTAGACGTCATGGCCGCAGCTCCGCGCTATGCCCGGGTGCTGTGCACCATTTTCGATCAGAGCGAGTTTCTCACCGACGTCGTGTGCCGCAACCCCGAATACTCGCTCTGGCTCTGGGAAGAAGCGGAATTGGCGTCCACCGTCCCGCGCGAGGCCATGGTCCGGGAAATTGTTCATCGCGTGAGGTTCGTGGCGGATTTCGAAGCGCAGTGCAACGCCATTCGGCGGTTCAAACGTCGCGAAATCCTGCGTATCGGAGCGCGAGACATCGTCGTCCATGGTCCCTTGGCTTCGATTACGCAGGACTTGTCGAATCTAGCCGACGCCACGCTCGAAGCGGCCCTGGACAGCGCCTGGGCGCAACTTTCCCTGAAATTTGGCGAGCCGGTGAGTGCCGACGACGCGGATAATCAGCGGCCGACCACCTTTGTCATCCTCGCGTTGGGAAAACTCGGCGGAAGCGAACTCAACTTCAGTTCGGATATAGACCTATTGTTTCTCTATTCGGAAGAAGGCGAGACCACGGGCGGCCGGTCGGGCACAGTGAGCAATGCTGAGTTTTTCCACAAGCTTGGAGAACTGATCATCAAGGCCATTTCCGAACTGACTCCGGAAGGTCACGTATTCCGCACTGATATGCGCCTACGCCCGCACGGTCGTCGCGCGCCGCTCGCGGTCAGTCTCGAAAGCGCCCTGCGCTACTACGAGCAAGCCGGTCAAGCCTGGGAACGGCAGGCGCTGATCAAAGTTCGGCCGGCGGCGGGCGACCTCGAATTGGGTCAAACTTTCATCGAACGGACGCGTCCGTTCGTGTTCCCGCGGTTCTTTGACGACGAAACGCTGGACGATATCCGCCAAATGAAGCAGCAGTTGGAGGAGCAAGTTGCGGGGCGCGGCCAGACGGAGATCGAAGTGAAACTGGGCCGGGGCGGCATCCGCGACATCGAGTTCACGGTGCAAATGCTGCAACAACTCAACGGCGGGCGGCTGCTCGATCTGCGGACGCCGAACACCCTCGAGGCGCTCACGGCGTTGGGGGAATTCGGGATTCTGGAACCCCTCGAAGCTTCCACGCTCTCGCGGAACTATATTTTCATGCGCCAGGTCGAGCATCGCCTGCAGATTGAGGGAAGCCGGCAGCGGCATGCGCTTCCCGGCGATCCGGACGCATTGGATGAGTTTGCGCGGCGGCTCGGCTACCAGAACGGCGCTTCCTTCATGGTCGAGTACCGCGACCGAGCCGAAGCGAATCGCGAGATTCTGGAACGCTTCCTATCCACCGAAGGCGCGGGGCATTTGTGGGTCAATGATTTGCTCAATCCGCATTCGGATGGCACAGCGGCCGTGGCGCGGCTGGCGACGATGGGGTTTCGCGATCCCGTCCAAGCGCGCGCGGAATTGATTCAACTCCACGCCGGCACCCGCGAGGAGCCGCATACACTGCATATTCGCGAGCAGTTTCGGCGCGTCGCGCCGACGTTGCTCGATGCGCTGGCCGGTTGCTCGAACCCGGATACGACCCTGCTGCGCCTGGGACAAATTCTCACGAAACTGCGCGCGCCGGCCGCCGTTTACGATTTGATTCGCTTTAATCCGGACTTTGCGTCTTACCTTGCCACCCTGGTCTCGAATAGCCAGTATCTGTCCGAAATTCTTATTCGCGATCCCGGACTCTTCGAGACCTTCGGCAGCGCGAGCGCTCTCGAAGCGCCTTCGGCTCGCCAGGCTCTGGAAGAGCAACTGGCTCACCTCACTCACGCCTACGAACACGAGGCCGCCTTGTATCGCCTGCGGGACGGCGAGACGTTGCGCGTCGGAATGCGGGAGATCCTCCTCGACGTGCCCGTGACGCAAATCGGGCAGGAGTTAACGCTGCTCGCCGAGGTCTGCCTCGCCGATGTCGTCGAGAAAGCGCGGACGAAAGTGGCCGAGCGCTACGGCGCGTGCGCGACGCCTTTCGCCGTACTCGGTCTAGGCAAGCTGGGCGGAATGGAAATGGGCTACGGCAGCGATCTGGACCTCGTCTTCGTGTATGACGCCGGAAGCGGCGGGGGCGTCGGCGTGTCCCTGACCGAGTACTTCGCAGCGGTTGCGTCTAGCGTGATTCGTACGCTGAAGGAGCCGACCCGCTACGGTCTGTTGTACGACGTGGACGCGCGCTTGCGACCGGACGGCAACAAGGGGATGCTGACGATCAGTACCGAGCGTCTCCACGAATACTACGCGAACGAAGCGCAGCCGTGGGAACAGTTGGCCCTGGTGAAAGTGCGGGCGGTCGCCGGGGATGCCGAGTTTGCGCGGCGCGTCGAGAACGAGGCGCGTGAACTGGCGTTTTCGCTGCCGCTCGACCCGGAGAACCTCGAGCAGATCGAGGAAATCCGCAAGAAGATCGTCGAGCACGCGTCGCCGCTGGACCTCAAGAAACACGAAGGCGGCATTGCCGAAATGGAGTTCATCGTGCGCCTGCTACAAATTCGACACGCCACTGACTTCCCCGAACTAAAACGCGCTGACGTCCTCGGCGCGCTCCACCTCCTCGAACAGCGTGGTCTTCTGGATGCCGACGCGGCACACACCGTCCGCGACGGCTACCTCCTATTCCGACGCATCGAAAACCGAATCCGCATGATGACCGGGCGCTCCGGCAGCGAACTGCCGGAAGACCCGGAAGCGCGGGCTGACCTGGCGCGGCGGCTGAAACTCGACTCCGACCCCGCAACGCTAGTCGCCGACTACAGACAGCGAGTCCACACTATATACGAGGAACTGCGAAGCCAACTCCTGGACAGGTAACGTGAAGTGGGGGCCGCGGACTTTGACTACGCGCAAAGCCACGGAGTATTTTACCAAATCGCCGGGAAATCACCATTGTGGTTAGTTGAGATCATTACCCAATAGTTGCTGCGAGTCGCGCTTGTACCAGTCCGCGAGACTCCGAAGTTCAGTTGCCAGTCGATGGTATTCCTCGACTGCTTGGGCTCCCATGCGAGTATCTCGAAGGCCCAGAGCAAACCGGAGATATAGGTCCTTCCCAGGATGCCGGTCCACTCCTGGGCAAAGAGCTCATCAGATGGGCGTGGCGTAGTCTGGAGCGCACGTTTCACGGAGTCGAGAAATTCGTCGGGAGCCGCCTCGGCCAGGAAGGGCAGCACAGGATCTAGACTTGCCCAAAGCCTCCAGTTCGCCCCCTGCAGGATTTCTCGAACAGCAAGAACGACAGCCGCGTCCACCGTTGCAGACGAACACTTCGTGAAGAGTGTTTGGTGATTGCCGAGAATCGCGAGCGTGGAGGATATCCCCTTGCGCAGGTGGCGCGAGTGTTTCAAGAAGTTGCCGTGAAGCTGGCCCTCGTACCGTCTTTCCGGCTCCAGATCTAACTCCGGATTTCGCTCTCGGAGAACGGTTACTGCCGTCTTCTTGAAGCGATCCAGGTGTTCGTCGAACACCCGGGGTCCCAGTTCCTTCCGGAGTTGCAGACGCTCCCTCACTTCCCAATGGCCATCACGCAAGGACAGCGGGGAATCGGGTTGCTGGAGTATTTCCCGAACTCGCGCGATCCACTCGCTGTATGTCGTGCTGGTGAGCACCTCGATAGTCCGGATATCGGCTTGTGACGAGTCATTCCACTCTCCGAGCATGAGCGCCATCGTTAGCTCGTTCTGTGATTGAGCGATGGCAAGTAATCCGACGGACATTGATGGTCTACGGAGCACAAGTTCTGCCGGCATTGTCCTCGAAGGTCGTTCGGAGAAAGCCTCCCGAATGTCGGCCGGCACCGTGGCCACGGTGATAGTGCCCGCGTTCTGATTGACATACTGAACGTGGTCCACGATCTTCTCCCACCCTCTGTGAAACATCGCGGTCGCATTTCGTCCGATGACGGAACGCAACAAGGAAACCATTACGCCATTCTCGATATCGAAGTCATCGCCGAGTAGATGAAACGATTTCATGAACGCCCATAGTTCGTCGTCGGTCACCGATGAACCCTTGGCTTTGCCCAGTTGCGCACGAAACGCCCTGAGCTTGTCACGCTTGTCATTACTGCTGGATCTTCTCCTATTGACTTTATCAACAAACTCCTTCGCATCTACTGATGTGCTTGCCCATTCAAGGAGAGGTCTGGCGTTTTCGGTGTCTACGGTGCTTGATGGGCCTGTAATGAGAGCAATTGCGTCTTTCTCTGCGTCAAACAATGAACGGTCGTTGAAGTCAGCCCGCGCGGCACAAATCACTCCCTCGAAGATGTCGTCACCTTCTGTGATGGCTACGGCGTGTTTGATCTGTGCGAGGAGCTTTGCCTCTCTGGCGCCACCAGGCTCCGTCGTGAAGGCAATGAAGTCATCCGTACTGAAGCCGGCGGAACTGTCGAGGAAATTCCAATCTGTGTGACGCCACAAGTCTGCACCACGGCCTCGTCTTCGCCCGCGAAGCGCTTTGGAGAAAACTCTGACGGCGGCGGGGTTTACCCCTACCGCCTCGTCGGAGATCATCTTACAAGTGTGGCGGCTGCGACGCCGCTTTTTATGGGTATTGTCGGCGCACACCTCACCCTCTCCGTGCGCCGCTTCTTCGTTCCCCTCCCGTGGCTTGCGGACCGTCTCCGGTAGGAATACTTGTAATCCCGAAAGACGCGCCAAGCGCCGGTTTTTGTTAGCTATTGGTCAAGCTGAGAGAAAAGCCATAGTGTAGAGAATTCGGGAGAATCACCGAATATGCCGGTAAATAAAGGGGATTTGTTGGTGGAGATGAGCGGGATCGAACCGCCGACCTCTTGTCTGCCAGTCAATAGGTTGATGTGTTTCAATAGGTTTCAGTAGTTTTCTTAGTGTGTCCGTTAGTCCTTTAGCTGATTGACTTTAGATGTATTTTCTGGTACCATGATGTTGCAGTCAGTTGCTTCTTATCACGGTATTCGTGTGACCCCGGTGTGACCCCAAGCGGCCGGGGTCACAGACAAAGGGTCAGAGAGGAAGGGCGGAAAATGGCAACCTTGAAGCTGACGGACAAGGCAATTCAAGCCCTGAAACCACGCGCGGAGCGGTATGAGATAGTAGACCCGGACTTCATCGGCGGGAGCTTCGCGGTCCGGGTCACTCCCAATGGGGCGAAGTCGTTCTCCCTGCGTTATCGAAACACCCAAGGCCAAATGCACCGGGTGACCTTGGGTGATTATCCGGTGTTGAGCTTGGCCGACGCGCGAGCGCGGGGGCGGGCGCTGTGCGGTCAGGTGCAGCAAGGCCGCGACCCCGTGGCCGAGCGTAAGGCCCAACGACTCGCAGAAACGTTTGAAGAGCTTTTCAAGGTCTACCTCGAACGCCACGCCAAGGCGAACAAACGTTCCTGGGAAGAAGACCAGCGTAAGGGCGAACGAGACATCCTACCCTACCTGGGCGCGAAGAAAGCCAAAGACATCACACGGGCCGATATCATCGAAGTTGTTGATCGCGTGGTAGACCGGGGTTCCGGCGTATGCGCCAACCGGGTGCGGTCACTATTGAGCAAGGTCTTTGCCTTCGGGATAAGCCGGGGACTGGTCGAGCACAATCCCGCCCGCGATGTTCCGAAACCTACTAAGGAAACGGCGCGGTCCCGCGTGCTCACTCAAGATGAACTGCGGGCCGTATGGCAAGCCATCTGCAAAGAAGCGCCACTGACCGCCGCCACGTTCAAGTTGCGGCTGATTACCGGACAGCGAGGCGTTGAAGTCGCGTCCATGCGGTGGCGCGAAATAGAAGCCGGCACCTGGACCATTCCAGCGGAAATCAGCAAGAACGGAATGGCGCACAAGGTCCCGTTGACGTTCATGGCGCTGGACGTCCTGCGCGAAATTGAGGGCATCTCCGGCAATAGCGAATGGGTGTTCCCTTCACCCACTGGGTGCGGACATTTCGGCACGTTGAACAAGGCACGCGAACGGATACAGAAGTGGAGCGGGTTGAAGAATTTCACTCCACACGACTTGCGGCGCTGTTGCGCAACCTATATGGCGACCGCCGGTGTCCCACGTCTGGTGATCGCCAAGGTCCTCAACCATTCTGAACGTGGTATCACGGCGATCTATGATCGGTCCGGCTACGAGCGAGAGAAACGCGAGGCCCTGGAACTGTGGGCGAAGACGCTACAAGGCATCCTGGACGGCGGGAAGGAAGCAAACGTACTCGCGTACAAGACCGCGTCGAAATGACCGGAGACGCCCGTATTGATTGGCGTTCCAAGTTGTTGACTAAGGTACCGTTTTGCGGTACCATACACTCATGAACCGGAAACAGCGGGCCATCCTAGAAGCAGTCTACCAGGTCCGGCCCAACATCCCGTGGCGCGATATCGAGGCGCTATTGAAAGCGGTGGGCGCGGAAATAGAGGCCGGAGAAGGTTCGCGGGTACGAGTGGCGTTGAAAGGAAAACGCGCCGTGTTTCACCATCCGCACCCCGGGCCCATGACCTTCCGGTATTGTGTGCGGGACGTGCGAGAATTTCTGCGCAGTGTAGGAGTCAAACCAAAATGACGCACAAAGGCTATGTAGGTTCCGTGGAATACGAGGATGACGACGAACTTTTCCACGGCACGGTGGTAGGCATCAAGGACACGGTCACCTTCGCGGGGAAGTCGGTCCGCGAACTGAAGAAAGCGTTCCGTGATAGCGTAGACGAGTATCTCGCATTCTGCGCGAAGCGGCGCGAGGAGCCGGACAAACCCTACAGCGGCGAATTCCGGTTGCGCCTCGAACCCGAACTACACCGCGACCTTGCCTTGGCCGCCGCCCGCGCCCGGCAAAGCCTCAACGGGTTCATCGTCCAAGCCGTCAGGCGAGCGGTGGCCGCCCACGAGTAACGGCGATGTCGTCGGCCCCCTACCCCCATACCCTGCCGCGAGGAACCTAAAGGGGGTAGGGGGTCTCATATGTCCACCCCGCACAACGCGGGTCGCGGGCGGGGCTGATTTTCGGCACGTTACTTGAGTCTCACATCGCACCCGGAACATAGTTGAGCACAGTTTGCCGGGGCTAGGGTAGCGCCCGAACGCCTGCGACCGTGGCAGGCCCGCCCCGGCGTCATCTCACGGACACTTGACGGGAGTGCAACATGCCGAAGAAATCAAACGCCTCAAGACGCGCAGCGAAACCCGCGCGTGCCGCCGAAGAATTCCAATACAGAGTTGTTAAGAGCGCGTCCTTTCTGCGGGAGCACAAGATTGTCCTGGAGAATGGCAGAATCGTAGTCAAGGACGTTGATTACCCGTGGTCCGGGGGGTTGATTCAGCAACATCCAGAGTGGCAGAAAGTCGAAAAGGAGACGCTTCTCCCCGTACGGCCTGGCGAGAAATTAAGGGGGAAACATGTTCGCACCCTGAAGCTTGTTGACCGCCCAAAACCTGGCGAGAAATGGGAAAAAGAGACTGTTTACCACGGGAGCGAGTGGCGATACGACTTCTTCCTGGAGCGACTCTACGGCAAGATTGACTGGCGGATTTATGATGCCTGTGTGATGTTCTACAGCATGCAAGAACTGGGTCAGTGCCGGATGATGAATTTGTATTTTGGCTACACTATTGAGGGTGGGTTGAAACGGGAGTACCGCTTGGCCGATGACGATCCGTATGTGAAGTTCTACCTGAACGAAGCGAAGTGGTATGACTGGACGAAAGGCAAAGAAGGTCTCCGAACGCGAAAAGAGGGTGGAGACCTCCGGGTGTACCCGCGCGATTTCCTGCGGTCCGCTCAAGAACAGGGTTGGGATTCCTTGCTCCCAAGCTTCGTCGTTGACTACGCGAGTTTGCTTCCTGAGTTATCGGACACATCGGCGGTGATGCCGACGAGCAAGCCAAAGGCACCAACGGGCCTCAGTCTTAGGAGCGTGAGACGAGGCCAAATCCTAGACGCCGCCAAGAGGGTGCTTGAAGAACGTCGGGACGGTAGCGGGGATGTTCAAGAATTCCGTAACAGTGACGGCAAGCTAATCGGCTCGAAGCTGGTAGGGTATCTCAATGACAAAAGTCACCAGTATTTCCGTTCTAAGGCAATGCCACTAAGTCTAGAACGTGCCCTTCGTGACGTGATCAATCCCGCCATCAGAGAGGGCATTCTCCAATAAACTGACGTTTTCGAAACGTCATGACAAACGTCAGTTTCGTCCTTTCCTTCCGCGTCTTGCTGGTTCACGATGGACGCGAAAGGAGAGACGAATAATGACCTTGCTAAACACCCGCGAAGTCCAGAAACGCTTGGGCAACGTCAGCCGACCCACCCTGTGGCGACTCCGAAAGCGGGGCAATTTTCCCGCAGCAATTGCCGTAACACCCGGACGGGTTGCGTTCCGCGAAGACGAAATTACCGAATACATACAAAAGTGTCCGCGCCGTGACTTAGCGGACGGCACCGGGGACAGGCAGTGAGCGCGAACACGCGCGACTATCTCCATCGCGAGGCTATGCGCGCGGTCGAGCGCGGCTGGTCACTCACGCCCTGCAACGGTAAGAAACCCCGCAACAAGCGATGGCAAAACCAACCACGCGCCGATTACAACGACGTTGAGCGGTGGGTGAAGGCGGGTCGCAACTTGGCGATTCGCACCGGCGAAGTGATCGTTGTTGATTGCGATCAAGGCGCGGACCTTCCCGAATGGTTGACGATGACCGTAACGCCAATTGTCGAGACCGGCGGCGGCGGCCGGCATTTTTATTTTCGCTGCGCACCCGACGTCACGATCAAGAATTCAGCGGGTAAAGTTGCCCCGCATATTGACGTAAGGGGCGTGAATGGCTGCGCTGTCTTTCCGGGCTCTTGTCACCCTGAAACGGGGCGGATGTATCAATGGAGTGAAGGCCGTTCGCCGGACGACATCAGTTTGGCAGAACTTCCCAGTGAGATTGTCGAAATACTCCGGGAGAAACCGGCACAGCCGCGCGAAGACCGGAGCAACGGAAACGGACGAGCTTCCAAGGAATATTTGGAGAAGGCGTTGCGCGGGGAGGTCGAACGCGTGTCAGCGGCAATTCCCAGCACGCGGAATCACACACTGAACAGCGCTGCATATTCCTTGGGTCGTCTAATCGCGGCCGGTTTGGATGAACAGGAGGCGGCGCGCGCGCTACTCTCGGCGGCGACCGCAATAGGCTTACTGGAAGCGGAAGCGCGCGCAACGATTGCAAGCGCCCTCCGCGCTGGCCGGGAGCATCCGCGAAAGTTACCGGAAGCGAAGCGGCGTTCGTCGAGAGCTTCGAGCAAGATCGAGAATCAAAGGCCACTACTACCCAACTATGGTCTGGAATACGAGGGGAGGGCTAAATTTCGCGTCGCGTATCCGCTTCCGGATATCCGCGCGCAACTTCTGAAAATAACCGAGGGTTGGCCGAAACGAGTGGGTAATTTGCTGTTCATTCGGGAGGCACGGGGCATTCGTTTCCTCTCAACCCCCGAGAGCTTGTTCGCCTGCATCGGCGAGAAATTCGATCTGCGCTGGCGTAGCGGGTCCGATGAGGCTGGCATTACTTTGACACCGAAGACTGAGTTTTTTCAGAACCTACGCGCAACCGTCGAGGCGTTCGAGGCCGTCGAGGAGTTCCCCCACGAACCGCCGATGCCCGGCACTTTCTACGCGTGGGCGGCACCCTCGACTTACAAACCCGACGGAAGTCACCTAGAACGGCTGCTCGGCTTTTTCAACAATGCCGAGACGCCGATTGACGGCACGATGATTCGCGCAATGATCCTTACTCCGGCATGGGGTGGACTTCCGGGATACCGACCGGCATTCGAGTTGACCGGGCCGGATCGGGGCGTCGGAAAAACCTCACTCGCAAACATGTGCGGCGAACTTTACGGAGGGGCAATTGACATCGAGCCAACGGGCGGCAACGAGGATCGGATTGTCTCGCGCTTGCTTTCCGATTCGGCGCTCACAAAGCGTGTAGTGCGCGTGGACAACGTAAAGAGCCCCCGTTCGTCCCCACTACTGGAAAGCCTCGTAACGTCGTTTCGCATTTCCGGCCATCGGCTGTATGCGGGCGAGGCGGCGCGATTGAACACTTTGACTTTCATCCTCACCGGCAATTGTCTTCGGCTATCCCGCGACTTGGCGGAGCGCTCATTCATCATCCGACTTCGCAAACCCCAACCGACACCCGGTTGGAGTGACCGCCTGGCCGCATTTATCCGCAACCATCGGGATCACGTTCTGGCCGACATCGTGGCCGAATTGGGCAAGGTTCCCGTCAAGCATTTGGCGCGCGACCGCTGGCAGACCTGGCTCGACGGTGTCTTAGCCCGATGCACGGACGATCCGGCCGCAATTGTCGCGCTGAACCAGCAACGGCGTGACGAGTGTGACGAAGACTTAGACGAGGCACAAGAAATCCTAGTGGCGGTGGCCGACCACCTCAAGACCACCACGGAGACGTTCATCAGCAGCACCAAAATGAACGAAGTAGTCAACCAAGCCCTGAGTGTTAACTGGACGACAAAGAGAGTCGCCAATCATCTCAAAAAACACATCGAAGCCGGTAGGCTACCGGGTATCGAGAGGTTGAAAACCCGAAGCGCACGCGGCTATGAGGTATGCGCCCAATGACGATGTGCGTGACAGGTGTGACGCTTGTGACGCTTTACCCTATTCTGTCCCTTTCGCGCGCGAGTACAAAGTACTCTAGATCGTGGGTAGATAAGGATCGCACAACCCGCCACATCCGTCACACCCGCCACGGTGAGACCCATGCGCAATGGCGGTGCGGCATCATCGGCACGGAGGTTATAATGACCCATGACTAACGCTCAACTCGTTCTTCGACACATGCTGGATGCTGCGATCATTCAGGCCGGTCAAACAGGGCGGTTTGACTTGGTCGCCGGCCTGGAAGATATCCTCATGGACCTTGAGTTCTGCCGTGTCTCGCCACACATAGATAATGAGTGGGTAGCGCTGCTCCGCGCGCATTTCATCGCCAATGCAAGCCCCAGACGACGAGCGGAAGGGTTCCTTTCGGCAACGAGGAACCACTGAATGTTGACTGATTTTCCCAGATCGCTTGAAAAACGCGCTGGACCCTGGACCATGGGGTTTGACCTTTCGCGTGATGCTGTCACCCGGTTCTGCCAAGAGGTTATCAACTGCCGCAACTTGACGCGCGCCTTCTCAATTGTTTTTCCAAAAAGGGTCGAGAGATACCGGGATCGCCGGTGTGTTTCCCAAGCTGCGTGGGTTTACTCTCGAAAGCCAATCGTTCAGACCGCGCTACGCGAAGCCTGGCTCATCGCCCTTGAGACGGCGCAACTCAATAAAGAGCGATTGGCGCTCGGTTTGGTCGAGTATATCGATCACCCAGAGCGCCTCACTAACCACAGGGTTGCGGGCAACGCCATCCGAGCGACAGACGTAGCGAGCAAGCTGTTGGGCCTATACGAACACGGGGCGACGCCGGAGATCACGGCGGTCTACATCTCCGTGGATTCGGGGGCACACGACGATCCGCCGGCGCTCGAGGTGGCCGGGATGACGAGCGCCGCTGTGGGAGCTACACCACCGACCACGATTGAAGCGGACCCCGCCGACACTTAGCGTTAACCCCCGCTCCGTTTCAAGGGTCCGGAAGGTGTAAGGGTATCCGTGTCTTCTCTTTAGTATGTGGGGTTCCCTCTACCGTCAGGTTCCCAAGTGTCCAGATAGATCGTGCTGGGCTTGCGTGAGAGCGAGTGGCGGTGTACACTTGCTGTCACTACTTATTGGGGCCTCCACTGGGACATCGTGATGGTGAAGGGGACCGACGATGATGCAGATCAAGTGCCCGCGTTGCCTTGCGGTCTCAAATGTTCCGAGTGAATGTGCAGGTGGAACATGGATGTGCAACCATTGCCAAACGCACGTGCGATTGGTTCCTCCGCCACATTCTCTCGTTCCCTTAAATCTTCTCTTGACGCTTGTACTGGGGATGATCGTCAGTGCCCTAATTCTGGCGGTTTCTCCACTCTTGATCCCTGAATACGAAACAGTAGCCATCGGGGAAGCGCTGAAATACTGGCCGGATTTCGTTGATCCGCTACCACTCAGTTATCAGGGATTCTGGGGAATCGTATTGAGCCTCCCCGGGATTGCTCTGGGCAGTGATCTCGGTCGCTATCTCGCGCGCATCGCCTTTCTTGCGGTTCTTTACGGTTTCGCTGCAAAGATTACAAGGACCCTTCAGTGTCGAACGGCATTTCGGAAGTTCCGTCGAGATGGAATTCCATTGGCGTTTGCGCGGAGGATTGCGAATCAGGGTTCGATGCGGGGCGCGACTCGACAACCATCAGCCACCGGGCCCATGATGGCTGATCTTTGCCGCACAAACGACAATTCCGAAACGGCATCGTCGGAAACCAGGAACGATAGTGTGCCGTTTGAATTCGGGGAGGAGTATCTTAAGCGAATTCTATGGGGTGTTTGGGGCCTAGCTGTCGGAACCGTTTGTCTAGTCCTCATCTACCAAGGCGCTGCCGTAACCGTGCCAGTGACGACTCGGAACATGTCTATTTATTTCCCCCTCTTACTGT
Organism: Candidatus Hydrogenedentota bacterium; assembly: GCA_016209895.1. GTDB lineage: Bacteria > Hydrogenedentota > Hydrogenedentia > Hydrogenedentales > SLHB01 > JACQVH01. The sequence goes on from JACQVH010000309.1 coordinate 16,037, forward strand.
TCCTTGTCTTCTTAAGTCCGTGGATATTACCCCCCGTCACACCAATCTTGTCCCGTGTCTACCGATATCGCGGAATACGGGTATGGTGTACATGGGCACTGCTTGTTGGCGTTCTCTGCATCGTGCTCGTGTGTCAGTTTGTCGTCCTGATCATGGGGCTGGAGCGTCCACCGTGGATTTCGGAAGGGTGGGTGTATGATCTGGAAGGGACGGATAGAAATATGCGCGTTTGTGCGCTTCTCTTGGGCACGGTCCTGCTCGCGCCAATCGTGGCGGGTCCAGACTGGTCCCTGGGAAGGATACGGTTGCTCTTGTCCCGTTTAAGTAAAGCTTTTCGAAGTGTCTCACTGCACGGGAAAATCTGTTCGATTGCCTCGCTGGCTCTGGCTTTGGTACTGCTCTTCCCTCCGGTAGCCACTGAGGAGCACTTCGGTGGCACAGTCTTTTCACAAAGCGACATTGGTTTCGAATTCCTGGTCACGCTTATGAAAAAGCCGATGATTGACTGGGATGGAGGAACCCGTATTCACATTGACTATGGCATGTGGGCCATTGAATTCTTAACCGTGTTCGCGGCTACCGGGATGTGGATGTACTGGGGATCGCACAGTAGTCGGAAAGCACCCTAGAGGTGTAAGCTAACCGCAGTGCCGCGCGAACGTAGACGCTGTGGACTTGCAGTTCATGAACAACGCCGCTTGGGGTTGGTGGGACGATAAGGGGACCGGGGCGACCGAACATAGAGCGCGGGAACGTCAACCAATTCCCCGTCACTAAACGCGTACTGTGCAGGGCTTATTTGCGCCAGAATCTACGATCTGCCATTCGGTGGTATGAGAACCCGTCCCGCCAATTAACGCGCCTGAAGGCATCCTGAGCAGTCATCAGGACCGGAACCCGCCTCATCCCCCACCCTTGATGAAATCCTGCAAGTGGTGCTTAGGAGGTGCTTAGACCGCATTTCGTCTCAAGCGACCGGAAGGGGCAACATTAATTATGACCAATGTTTACAGGCATAATAATGGCGCGCTTTTCCAGTCACGCGCCACGGGCTGAAGGGCGGCACCCGTGTATGTCGCCCTTCTCCCTTTTTCTGTTTGACGTTCTATCTTCACGTCGAATATGGTATGATCAAATTGGAGAACCGAAAGGAATGGGCTTTCATTTCGACATCGAAAAGGCTGTCCAGGTCGTGGCCTATCTGTTGAAGCACGAACCTAACCGGCAGGCGAGCATCATGAAGCTTCTCAAGCTTCTCTACATCGCGGACCGCGAAAGTCTTCGTGATGCTGGATTTCCGATCACTGGCGACGATCCCGTTGCCATGCAGCATGGTCCGGTTTTGACGCGCATATATAACCTTATGAAAACCCCCGGCGACTGGGAAGAACCGACAAGGGAAGAAGACCTTTGGTGCCAAGTTTTCAAGCGGGAAAGCGGAAAACTTCTTACGCTGCTTCGCGATCCTGGCGATGACTTGCTATCTGATTATGAGCGACAGAAACTTGATGAAGTCCTATCCAAGTACGGGTCACTGACCGCAGCGGAACTGCGGGGTGCTACGCATGAATTTCCTGAGTGGCGGAACAATGAGGTTGGGGGATCATCGGTTCCGATTCCACTGAAAGACATTCTCGAAGCAGTGGAACGGGCTGAAGATTTTGAGATAATCGAAGCGGACGCGCAAGAAGACAAACTCATCGCGCGGTTACTCGCACGCTAGAGCCGGACGTGTTCCTTCGGGCAGGCGACACGTTTACACCCACTTCTCGCAAGAAAGGGGAATATCCGCACGTATGGGTAGTCATTTCCGATCCCGAAAATCACCCCGATCAATTTGTGTTAGTGGTCAATTGGACTTCGTGGCCCGACTCAATCAGGCGCGATCCCGATCATAGTTGTGTCTTGGAACCAGGCGACCATCCGATGATTCGACGCAAGTCTTACATTCGATACGATATGGCCGCACTGACTTCAAAAGACGCGGTTCTTGAAATACACCGAAGCCGGCAGATTCAATTTCATTCGCCAGTTTCCTCAGAAGTGCTTCACAGGATTCGGAAAGGTGCGCAAGACTCTCGCTTCTGCAAGCCCAAATACAAAAAGCTTCTTGTCGAGCAAGGATGCGTATCCGAACAAACTCAACGGGAGTAAGTCGGGTTCGCTTGACCCTGCACAATGTTTACTTGGCATCTTGCAGTAACTTGAGATTGTCCCGAATGGCCGCAAGTAATTCCGTTGTCGTGCAGGGCCGCTCATAGTCCCGTCATCTGGCGGCCGCTGTCGTTTGCCCCCTCACGCGCTTCGGCGACGCTTTAAGGCTGTTCTGCCAAGCGCCGACGCGCCACAATCCACGAACGGACGCGCGGCAGTATAAGAACCCGTCCCGCAGATTGACCCGCCTGAAGCCATCCTGAGCAGTCCTCGAAGAGACCGTCTTATGCCGGTATTTCTGTGACCCCGGTGTGACCCCAAGCCAAACATACCTACAGGAGTGTCACGGTGGGGAAGCGGGTTTCAGTAGGGTAAACATTGGGGATTTGTTGGTGGAGATGAGCGGGATCGAACCGCCGACCTCTTGTCTGCCAGACAAGCGCTCTCCCATCTGAGCTACATCCCCAGGCAAGATCGAATACCGGGGTAGGTGTTATTCGCACCGCCCCGAAAGAAAGTATTATATGCGGTGCGGGGGATCGAGTCAAACGGTCCAGCGTGCAGAGTTAACGGATACGACGCGGAGAATCGGCGGATTGTGGAATGTGGATTGCGGATTGAACCGATGGTGATAGAAGGGTCGCGGTGGAAAGAGCGGTGGGAATTGGCCCGCGCGCACTTTGTGCAGTGGTGGGACCATACCGGACCCGTGTTGGTGGTGACCGGACTGCGCGCGTTGGACCGGCCGCGTGACGATGCGCCGATGCCGGATCACCCGCCCAACCCGCGCGCACGGAACACGGACCCGGTCTGGTTCGCGTCCAACGAGCGCGCGCGTCTGGCGCGGCAAGCGTTGCCTGCGGACACGCTACCCATCGCGCACGTGGACTATGGGTGTGTCCAACTGGCGGCGTGCTTCGGCGCGGAGCCGCATTTTGCGGAAGACACGGTGTGGTACCACGAATGCATTGACGAACCGGACACCTTTCCGCCGCTTCGACTCACCAAGACGGAGAAATGGTGGCAGGTCTACAAGGCGATACTCATGGAAGTAGTGCGTGCATCGCAGGGCGATTTTCTCATCGGCGCGCCCGCGTTCGGCTCGAATCTGGACGTGCTGGCGGAATTGCGTGGTACGCAGCTTCTGTTGTGCGACCTGGTGGAGCGTCCCGGATGGGTGAAGGAGAAATTGGAAGAGATCAATGCGGCGTTTTTCATCGCGTTTGACGATTACTATGAGCAGATAAAACTCGCCGACGGAAGCTCGGCCTACGCCTACTTTCATCTTTGGGGACTGGGAAAGACTTCGCAGGTGCAATGCGACTTCGCCGCCATGATCTCGCCGGACATGTATCGGGAGTTCGTGATTCCGCCTCTCCAACGCCAATGCGCCTGGCTCGACCATTCCCTCTTCCATCTCGACGGTCCGAACTGCATCAGCCACCTCGACCACCTACTCGCGATCGAAGAATTGGACGCCGTACAGTGGACGCCCGGCGCGGGGCAACCGGGAGCCGGCGATCCGAAGTGGTACGAACTCTACCGTCGAATCTTGAACGCCGGAAAGTCGGTCCAAATTCTGGGCGTAAGTCCAGACGAAGCGCGCCAGATTCTGGATACCTTCGGCGGGGCCGGGGTCTATTTGTCCGTGCAAGGACCCACCGGACAGGAATTGGAAGCATTGCTCGATTTAGTCGAATCCCTGCGGGCACGCCCACAGGGAGTGGCAAGATACACTTGTTGAGAGTGGTTGTTGAAGGGGGCGAGTCTTTCAAAGTGGTCACAGTCTACAAGACTTCGAAGATTGCCAATTACTGGAGGTAATCGTGAGAATCACCTATGGTCCGTCGGTAGATGCCGTTCGCATCCAATTAAGCGAGGCACGCGGTGATGAAAGTGATGAAGAGAAACCTGGCGTAATTCTTGATTACGACAGTCAGGGCAATGTGGTCGCCATCGAAATCCTGGACGCGTCTCAACGCATGACCAATCCCCGTTCTGTCGAGTTCGCGGAGATTCCTTAGTCTGTCTTCGCGGAGGGGCGATCAGACGCGAGGTAGAACGTGTACCCTCAGGGTAATCCCCTGTATCTTATACCTCACCCGCATTCCTGCGTGCTATCCTGTACGGTATGGATCGCGCGCGTGAAATCAAGGCCTTAGATAGGCTACATCTGGCGGGTCGGCCGTCCGAACGGAAGAGCGCCGAGGAGTTTGTAAAGGCATTCGACGCCACTGCGGTGCCCACGGAACCGGGCTGCTACATCATGCGCGACGAGGAGGATCATATCCTTTACGTCGGCAAGGCGAAGAATCTGCGGGCCCGCATTCGCGCCTATCTCAACGAGACCGACAGCCGTTACACGGCAAAATTCCTCATGAGCAAGGTGGCCGACCTCGAATTCCTGGTGACTACCAATGAAAAAGAAGCGCTCCTCCTCGAGAACAGCCTGATCAAGCAGTACAAGCCGCGCTACAACATCAAGCTTCGAGACGACAAGACGTACGTCAGCCTGCGTGTCAACGTGCAAGAGGATTTCCCGCGCGTGACGGTTGTCCGCCGCTACAAGAAGGACGGGGCACGCTATTTCGGCCCGTATTCGAGCGCGCAGTCCGTGCGTGAAACGCTACGCCAGATTCAACGCCTTTTCCCGCTCCGAAGTTGTACCGACCACGTGTTGCGCAATCGAACCCGGCCCTGTCTCTATTACCAGATGGGACAATGCGCCGCCCCATGCGTGGGGCGCATTGATCGCAACGCCTACCACGAGATCGTAGATCAAGTCCTGCTGGTACTCGAAGGTCGCAACGCCGAGCTCGAGAAACTTCTGCTTCAACAAATCCAGGAACGCGCGGAAAAACTCGAATTCGAAAAGGCCGCGGCGCTGCGCGACCGGCTCTATGCCCTGCGGCGCACGCTCGAACGCCAGCGCACCGTGGACGTGGCCGGGGCCGAAGACCGCGACGTGTTCGGCCTCTACAATGAAGGCCGCTTCACCGAAATCCAGGTTATCTTCTACCGCGGCGGCAAGATGGTGGGGGGACGCTCCTTTACGTTCAAACAGCGCGAATTGCCCGTTGAGGAAGCGCTAAGTTCATTCCTTCTGCAATACTACGCGGCGGCGCCGGTCATTCCGCAGGAGGTGCTGCTCCCACTGCCCCTCGAGGATGCCGATACGCTGGCGGAAGTGCTCACCGAGCAGCGCGGGGCCCGCGTATCGGTCCATGCGCCACAGCGCGGCGAGAAACGCGCCCTAGTCGAAATCGCCGCGCGCAACGCCAAGAGCAGCTTTGAGGAAAAACGGCTCGCAGAACAAGCCAATAAAGACTTGCTCGAACAGGTCAAGACGGCATTGAAGATTCCCCAGCTGCCGGAGCGCATCGAGTGTTTTGATATCTCGACCACGCAGGGCGACAAGGCCGTGGGTTCCATGGTGACCTTCGAAGGCGGCGTCCCCAACAAATCGCGCTACCGCCGCTTCGCCATCCGGCAGGTCGAGGGCCAGGACGACTTCGCCATGCTGCGCGAAGTCCTCATACGCCGGTTCACGCGCGCCATTGAAGAGGGCGAACTTCCCGACCTTGTGCTGATTGACGGCGGCAAAGGGCAGCTCGGCGTGGCCACCACCGTGCTTAGCGATCTCGGCATCGAAGATTTGCCCGCGGCCAGCATCGCCAAGTCGCGCAGCCTCGGCGAAGGGGGACACTCGCCGGAGCGCTTCTTTGTGCCGGGCCGCATGAACCCGATTATCCTGCCGCAGAATTCGCCGGTCGTGCACTTCCTCGCGCGCATCCGCGACGAGGCCCACCGCTGCGCGATTACTTACCACCGCAAGCGCCGCGCCCAGGCGACATTCCAGAGCCCGCTCCTGAGCATCCCCGGCGTCGGGCGTAAACGGGCGAAGAGGCTCTTGAATTCCTTCGGCTCTCTTGAGAGACTGCGTACCGTGTCTGTGCAAGAAATCGCGATGTTGCCGGGGTTCAACGAGCAAATCGCCGGGACAATTTTGGAACATGTCGCGACGCCGAGGGCCGCCGTTGCGTCAGGAGGAGATAAATGAGTTTTCTCTTGGGTCTTGTTTTTTCCTTGCTCATTCTTGCAGTAGTTGCCTGCCTAGTCTGGTGGTGGCTGCTCCGTACGTTCACCCTTCCCATTCGCGCGCACGAAGTGCACCTCGTCACGACCAAGGACCTGTGGAAGGTTCAACTCTGCCGCTTTCGTCCCAAGTACGGCAAGGGCGAGCCCGTGTTGTTGTGCCATGGACTGATGGCGAATCACTTCAACTTTGAGACGCCGGAAGGACTGTGTCTGGTAGACACCCTCATGGACCACGGCTACGACTGCTGGCTCCTCGATCTCCGTGGAAACCGCAGTTCGATTCCACCGTTTGGCCGACGCCGCTCCGAACCCACGCTAGATGATTCCCTGAACCGTGACATCCCTGCCGCCATCGAATTCATCTGCAAGGCGACCGGCTACCCGAAGATTCACTGGATTGGCCATTCCATGGGCGGAATGTTGCTCTACGCATACGACCAAGTCTTCGGCCCGGAGCGCATCGCCAGCGGAACTACGCTCGGCTCGCCCACGGGCTTTACCGGCGTGCGGCTGCGTGATCCCAAGGCGGTTCTGGTCTTGCTCAGAATCTCCCAACCTATCTTCGGCGTGGTGCTGCGCAGCCTCTCGCTCTTGCTCAACGTGGCTAAACCGAAGGTTGCCTTCGCGCCGATTAACTGGAATAACATGCACCCGGAAGTCGCGGGCCAGGTCTTTTTCAACATGCTCGAAGCGCCGCCCTATCGTGCCGCGGCCGACTTGACCTCTTGGGCGTCCCACGGCGTGTGGCGCATGCAAAACCATACCCTCGACATCGCGGCGGGACTCAAAAACCTGCGCGTTCCGCTTTTCGCGATATTCGGCGTCAGCGACCCGCTGGCCCCGCTCAAGTACGGCAAGGAATTCTTCGACAATATCCCGCATTCCGATAAAGAACTGTTGATCCTCGGCCAGCTGTACGGCCATTCCGCCGATTACAACCACGTGGACCTGGCCTTCGGTAAATACGCCCGCAAAGAAGTCTTCGAACCCATCGTGGCCTGGTTGAGAAAACATCCGGTGGAACCGCTCCCGCGTGGGCAGGAAGCTCCGGCGGAATCACCGGCGCCCGCGAAGAAGTCCAATTCCAAAAAGCGCAAAACTCCGGCCAAGCGCACCGCGTCCAAGATGAAGGCCCCGTCTGCCGCAGACTCGAAAACCATTAAGC
>JACQVH010000305.1 GCA_016209895.1 Candidatus Hydrogenedentota bacterium
GCGCCGGACTCGACAATGTACTTCTGGTACTGGCCGTCTACGACCTCGCCCATGCGCTTGACCAGCACTCCGTCATGGTCCTTCGCGAGCAGCGGGTCCCAGTCATTCCCCCAGATTACTTTGATCACGTTCCAGCCGGCGCCGCGGAAGATGGCCTCCAATTCCTGGATGATCTTGTGATTGCCCCGTACCGGGCCATCCAGGCGCTGGAGGTTGCAGTTGATCACAAAGATCAAGTTATCGAGCTTCTCGCGAGATGCGAGTGTAATCGCGCCGAGCGACTCCGGTTCGTCGCACTCGCCATCGCCGAGGAACGCCCACACCTTGTGCCCGGTATCGGGCTTCAGTCCACGGTCCTCGAGGTAACGGTTGAAACGGGCCTGGTAGATGCTCATGATCGGTCCCAAGCCCATCGAGACCGTGGGGAACTGCCAGAACTCCGGCATCAACCACGGATGTGGATAGGAAGAAAGTCCGCCTCCGGGTCGCAATTCGCGCCGGAAGTTCTGCATTTGTTCCGGTGTGAGCCGGCCTTCCAGGAACGCCCGCGAATAGATACCCGGCGTGGCGTGTCCCTGAAAGTAAATCTGGTCGCCGCCCGCGCTATCACCCGGTCCTCGGAAAAAATGATTGAAGCCCACCTCATACAGCGTCGCGGCGGAAGCATACGTGGAGATGTGGCCGCCGATTCCGCTTTCTTCGCGATTGGCGCGTACCACCATGGCCATCGCGTTCCATCGGATGATGCTCTTAATGCGTCGCTCGATTTCGCGGCTGCCCGGATAGACGGGCTGCTCTTCCACGGGAATCGTGTTGATATAAGGTGTATTCGCGGAGAATGGGAGCCGTATCCCGGCCGCGTGCGCGTGTATCTGCAACCGGTTAAGCAGTTGCAGAACCCGCTTCGGGCCGCCTCTCTGGATTACGAAATCGAGCGATGCGAGCCACTCACGGATTTCTGACTCGTCCTCGTCGTAGGGGGGATAAAGATGTTCCGGTGCGTCCACTGGATAGTACTCGCTTCCTAAGTCAAGGCGATAGCACAGGCCCGCGTGCCACGGTCGAGATCGGAGGAGCTTTTGCTAAGTTTTACATTTATGCACATCATTCTAAGGTATCCAGCATAGTTCCATCAACCGGTGCTGAGCAATGCGCAACGGGTCCCGCGCAGCGCGGGGCACCACGTTCTGAGGGACCAAGCGCCGGCCGTCGTTCACGAACCACGGAGTTCCACCCACTCCGGCAGCTCCACGAGACTGCGGATGCATTGGGCCGGGTTCTGCGACCTGCTATTACGATCAATTAACAACGGCATCATTCCAATTCTTTCCGCGCCCGCCACGTCGTCTTCCAGCGAATCCCCCACATACACCACTTCCTGCGCCGGCAAGTTCAACCGCTCCAGCGCCTGTGCGAAGATGCGCGGGTGTGGTTTGCGGAACCCGGCCTCCGCACTGGTCAGAACAAACTCGAAATGCGACTTCAAGTTCAGGCGTTCGAGCAACCCCGGCAGGCGCGCGTCCCAATTCGAGACGACTGCGCAGCGCAGACCAAGGCTTTCGAGCTTATCGAGCGCCGGCTGGACATCGGGAAACACGTGCCAGACTTCGGGCCGCGCGAAGGTTTCATACAGTTCGTTGAAAAACGGACCAAACCTCGAGTCCAACCGTGAATTCGCCCCAACACGCTCGAAGACCTGCGCCACGAATCGCCGCCACCACGCTTCTTCCAGGGACTCCGAGGTACGCAGCGCCTCGTCGGAATCGTCGGTCGGCCGCAATTGCTTCCACAGGGCGCGGAACTCCGCTTCGAGCGTCCGGGTCGCCACGGAGATGCCGTAGCGCGCCGCGACCCGCGCGTAGACCACGCCGGGCGAAGGCTCCACGCGCAAAAGGGTCTGACCCGCGTCAAACAGAATCGCGGTGTACGTCATGGCTTTTCCAAAGGCAGCCGCACTTCAAATTGCGCCCCGCCCTGCTTGCGATTGTGGTACGAAACATTTCCTTGATGCGCCGTTACTATCCGATGAACGATTGGTAAGCCGAGGCCGGTCCCGCCTTCTTTCTGGGTGAAGAACGGCGCGAAGATATCCTCGCCCGGCTGGAGATGAATCCCCGGCCCGTGATCGGCAATTGTGAACACTACCCAATCGTCTTGGACGCCGACCTCGAGGCGAATCGGCCGATTCGGCGGGGACGAGTCAATGGCATTATCTATGATGTTAGCCAAGGCCTGCGCGACGCGCCCCGGATCGGCGCGCAACGGCGGCAATTCCGCAGCGTACCGTGATTGCAAAGTAATCGCTTTTTTCTGGAGACGCGCGCGGCACAACTGAACCGCCCGTTCAGCGATCTCGTCGGGACGGCAGCTCACCCGCTCCAGTTCGAAGGGTCGCGCAAAGCCCAGAAACTGGGAGATCGTACGTTTGAGATTCGATGCCTCTTGGAAGATAGTCTCGGCAGACCCGCGCCGATCGTCGTCACGGTCGAAGCGCCGCAGCAATAACTCGGCCATTCCGCTGATGACGCTGACCGGGCTGCGCAATTCGTGCACGACCCCAGCGGTGAGCGCTCCCAACGCCGCCAACTGCCGGTTGATCTCGGCGGCGCGTTCGAGGCTCCGGCGCTCCGTCATGTCGGTAAACAGGAAGATTACGCCGTTAAATGTCTGCGGACCTTCCAATAGGGAAACTGAAAGTCCGATTTCCTTTTTTCGACCGTCCTCGAGAGAGAGGGTGACTTCGCGTCGTGAGACGGGATTATGCGTGTTGACAGCTTCCCGAAACACCTCGAGCAAAGGAGCACATTGCCGCAGTGTCTCGAGTCGTGCGCCGGGCGTCAGATGAGTTTCGCCGATTTCGAGATGCTCGCCGGCCGCGCGATTTGAAATTAGAATGATTCCTTGAGCATCCACGGCGAGCACGCCGCTGGTGAGGCTGTTGATAATCTGAGAACTCAGGTCATGCATACGGTACCGTTGCTTGGCGCGCGTCCGCGCCGCGATTTCTTTTCATCAGCCGTGGACCGACCTCCGGATGACACTCGCGAGCCGGGCGTATTCATCGAACGTCAACGTTTCCGCGCGCCGCTTCGGATCGATGCTCGCCGCAGTCAGCGCCCGTACGACGATTTCCTTTGGGACGCCGAACGTACCGGATCGGGTGAGGCTGTTCAGCAACGTTTTCCGCCGTTGCCCAAAGGCCGCATGGACCAGCCGGAGCAAGAACCTCGACTCGACGTCAGGATACGGCGGCATCGAACGTTCCCGCAAGCGCACGATGCAGCTATCTACCCGCGGCTGCGGGCGAAAACACGTCCGCGGAACGCGGCGCACAACGTCCGTCTGGCAGTAGCACTGCGCCGCGAGCGTCAGGACCCCGTACTCCGCCGTACCTACCGCCGCGACCATGCGCCGCGCGACTTCTTCCTGCATCATCACGACCATTCGCACGAAGTGAAGACCCGATTCCCAAAAGTGAAATAGGATCGGCGTCGTGATGTAGTAGGGAAGGTTAGAGACCATTTTCAGATTTCGCCTTCCGGGGAGGAATTCATCGAGGAGTTTGTCGAGGTGGTGATTAAGAATGTCGCCTCGGAACAACTTCACATTCTCCGCGGCCCGAAAACGGTCCTGCAAGCACGGCAGGAAGGCGCGATCGATTTCTACGGCCAGGACCCGCCCCGCACGTGTGCGCAATTCCTCCGTCAATGCCCCGAGTCCCGCACCAACTTCGATGACGTCATCTTCCAGCGTTAGGGCCGCGGCATCCACCATGATGCGGTTGATGTTTGGATCAAGAAGAAGATTTTGGCCGAGGGATTTCTTGAACCGTAGATGATACCTCTGACAAAGGTCCTGAAGAGACGCCGAATCGCTCACAGAATTCCGGTCAACCCGTGGCCGCCGGTGTTGGACCACAGTCCGCCACGTACCGCAGCCTTCACCGTGTGCGTATTGCGCATCGCTCCTCACTCAGAACTCGTCACTCGGTACTCGCGACTCGCTACTTGGAACTTCCCTTTACCGTTGCTACTTGCACGGTGAAGGAGGCGTTACTCGAGGCCCGGATTTTCACGTCAATGGGCACTTCCAATTGCATTTGCGCCACGACCGCGCCGTCCGCCGGCGGCGATACCGAAAACGTTACGAAGACCTTCTCCGGGAGCGATTTGGACAACGCGACCACCGGGTACCCGACGGCGTACCCCGCGGTATTGAAAACGAACTTTCCGTGTAAGCGCCATTCCGGGTCCTCAGACTTTTCTTTGGTCAGCGTGGCCGTCAGTCCGTACGGGCCCGCGACCATAAACCCGAGCTGGTTCGGAATCGGTTGCAGAATGGCAGCCTCGGCTTGGGCGTGTCCGAGACGCCTCCGCGCCTTCTGTTCCTCCAACTGCTTCCGGGCCGCCGCTGCCTCACGACGCTCCCGCCGATCCGAACGCTTCTGCGCGTCCGGGCAACCCGCTGCCCCGATCAATATTCCTATCAACAACGCCCCGATCCATAGGTTCCGCATTCTTCCACTCCCAGTTGCTCGTTACCCGGTTCGTGTTGCTCCTCGCTTGACACACCTACACCCCATCAGGCGACGACTTCGGTGTTTTCCAAATCAAAGAAACCCCTTCTTCCCGAAGAATCTCGAAATACCCGGACGGGTCACTATCCCGCGCTACAACTCACCGATTACCGGTCGGGACCCGACGCGTGGCAAAATTATAAGCTGTTTTATCCTTGGAAACAAACACAAAAATTCGGCCGGCCTGGACTCTCCTAGCGTGTGCTCGGTCGTGATTGACCAACGCCGGCGTTGGGTTTAATATCTTTGCCAAATGGTGAGAGTGGCGCCCCTATGTCTCAACTGGTGATCGAGCAACCGGGAGTACCCACGCAGACGCTCCCGCTATCCGCCGAGGAAACCCATCTCGGCCGGGCGGAGGACAATCACGTTGTGCTGGTCGCCGACGAGGTCTCTCGGCACCACGCCAAGATTTGCCGGCGCGGCGATAAGTTCATCTTAGTGGACCTCAACAGTCTCAACGGCACGTACGTCAACCGCCAGCGCGTGGTTCAACGCATTCTGAGCGACGCGGACGAAATCTGGTTTGGCAGCAAATGCCACCTGATATTTCGCGAGGATGCGCGGCCCGAGCCCGCGGCAAAACCCCCGAAGCACGATTCTACGCTGATACAGGGCCTCGACAAAATCCGGGCCGAGATGGACCGCGTGGGCAGCAGTATGACGATGATCGGGAAGCTGGGTCACACCCCGGTCCCGGACGAGGACGAGCCACCATTGCAGCCGACTCCAGACGAACTGGTGGCGATGAGCCGAGCCTATCGGCGGCTGGCGGCCCTGTATGAGGCGAGCAAACTGTTAGCCTCGGATTTTGATCTTTCCAAGCGCCTGGCCAAGGTGCTGGATACCGCTATTGAAGTGATGGAAGCAGAACGCGGTTTTGTGATGTTGCGCGACGAAACAACCGACGGGCTAAAGGTCAGCCTAGCCCGCGAAATGGGGCAGGATCTCCATGCCAGTTCGCCCAGCATGGGCATCGCGGGACGAGCCGCCATTGACGGAGAGCCCGTGCTGTGGGGCCGTTCGCAGGACGATGCCGAGTTCGGGCTACGGGAAAGCATCATCCGCCAGAACATCCTCAGCGCCATGTGCGTGCCGCTCAAGGTGGAAGACCGCGTTCTCGGATCGATATACGTGGACACGCGGAAGATCGGGCATACGTTCACCGAACAGGATCTCGAACTCTTCGCCTCGCTGGCCGCGCAGTCCGCCATGGCCATCGAGAACGTGCAGCTCTATGAGCGTGCGGTGGAAGACGAGAAGAAGCGCGCTAACCTCGGCCGGTTCCTATCGCCCGCGATTGTGGACATGGTAATGAAGAAAGACACCGCACTCGAGTTGGGTGGCAACAAGACCATCGTAACCACCATGTTTTGCGATATCCGCAGTTTCACGCAAATCGCGGAACGGATTTCTCCGAATCTCCTGGTGGACATGCTCAACGAGCATTTCACCGCCATGACCGACATCATCTTTCGGTTCAGCGGAACCCTGGACAAATTCATCGGCGATGAGATCATGGCCGTGTTCGGCGCCCCCATTTCAAGCCGTAATGACGCCCACCGCGCCATTCAGGCCGCGATTACCATGCAGTCCAACAATGCCCAACTCAATCAGAAGCGTTCCCAAGCCGGGCAGCCCGTGTTCGAAATGGGGATCGGGATTGATACCGGAGACGTCATCGCCGGTTACGTCGGTTCCCCGGAACGCATGGAGTTCACAGTCGTGGGCGACCGTGTCAACACCGCGCGGCGCTTGTGCCAGTTGGCTGGCGGCGGGCAAGTGGTGGCGGGGGCTAATATCTACGAACTGGTCCAGGACATCGTGGAGGCCCGCCCCATTGGCACCGTTATGCTCAAGAACAAGGCCGAACCTGTCCAGGCCTACGAGATACTTTCGCTCAAGACTTCTATGGGCGCTGCCTGAAAGAAACTATACACGGCGTCTTAAATAATTGCGCATAATCTTCTCAAGGTATCGTTGGGCCTGGTCCATAGATTGAAATGCTTCCAAACGGCCGCGACGAGATCGTCAAGAACGGGAAAATAGCGGTTATGGGTACACTGATAGCGCGTCAGCTTCCAAACGCGTTCCACCGGATTGAGGTCGGGACTGTAA
>JACQVH010000310.1 GCA_016209895.1 Candidatus Hydrogenedentota bacterium
ATCCTATCCAACCGCTTCGAGGACTTCTGGGAGCAACGCCTACCGCAGCCCACCTAAAAACCCCAATTCCTGACGCAGGCCCAATGAAGGCCATGCCGGGTCGGAGGCAAGGTCGAACGGCTTCGTTCACAAACGATCCCTCCGGATACTCCCCGGCGACGACCAGCGCTCGCGGTCTCGGAATTACAAAGGAAATCAACCAACCGATGCCACGACCGAGTAACTCGTAACTGCCAAAAATTGTGAGCAGAATCAGCCAAAGGGCGAGCACCATTGCCCACATCGGTCTTGCGGCCAACGATTCATCGGCGCGAAATGCGATAGTCACAAAAACGGCCACACTTGCCAGGATTATGACTTTCCCTAGCAGCACCGTGGCGGGGCGGATTCTTGGGAGTCTTGGAGTGCTCATTCTCGCGCCCCCGTAGCCACAATTCCGCGGTGCCAACTACAATTCATGGGACTCATCCAAGACCAAGCCGTGTTCAAAAGCTACACCCCGAACTGATGGAGTGTCAACGGCGCAAATTACAGGGAACGCGGTACAAGTTACTTTCTTGAAGTTGTAGTAGCACCGTTGAAAATTGAGTTGGCGCATGCCATGCTCGATTCATACCATTATCAGCGGAGGGCTTCGAAGTGGGGAAAAAGCGGGTCGGCATATCGTTGGCGGTTTTGGTGACTATCTCGTGCGTTTCGGATGGGATGGCGGCGACGAAGCCCGCGGGGGCATTTTGCTTTTCCGTTAAGGACTTTGGCGCGACCGGCGATGGAGAGGCCAAGGATACGCCAGCAATCCAAAAAGCCATAGACACAGTGGCAAATGCTGGCGGCGGAACGGTCTACTTCCCGCCCGGTACCTACCTCAGCGGTACCATTTATCTGAAAAGCCGCGTGACCGTCCATCTGAAATTCGGCGCCATTCTTCTGGGCAGCGCCGACCTCAAGGATTTTCCCGTCAATACCTGCGCCTTCCGTTCCTATACGGATAATTACGTCTGTCAGGCACTGCTTTGGGGAGAGAACCTCGAAGATATCGCCATCGTGGGTCGTGGCGTGATTGACGGACAGGGCGCCGCCTATGCGGGGCTGCCTTGGCTTAAACGGCCTTATATTATCCGCTTCGTGACCTGCCGCAACGTGCTGGTGAAAGACGTGACCATGCGCAATTCGCCGATGTGGATGCAGCATTATCTGGCTTGCGACCAGGTCACCGTGCAGGGCATCAACGTGTACAATCACTGCAACGCCAACAACGACATGATTGACATTGATTGCTGCCGGGACGTGCGCATCTCGGACTGCTACGGCGACACCGACGACGACGCGCTGACGCTCAAGAGCACCGCCGACCGTGCCACCGAGAACGTGGTCATCACGAACTGTGTCTTGGCCAGCCACTGTAACCCCATCAAAATGGGCACGGAATCGAACGGCGGATTCAAGAACATCACGATCACGAATTGCGTCATTCGCCGATCGCTCGACGAAGACCCGACCTATGGCACGCGCAACGGTCTGGCCGGACTTGCCCTCGAAATCGTGGACGGCGGCACGATGGACCGCGTCGCAGTGTCCAACCTCACCATGACCGGAGTCACCGTCCCTATCTTCGTGCGTCTGGGAAATCGCGCGCGGCCTTTTATCAAGGGCGCTCCAAAGCCGCCCATCGGCGCGCTGCGCAACGTGATCATAAGCGACATCATCGCTACCGACGTCGGCAACATCGGCTGCTCGATCACGGGTCAGCCGGAACAGCCGGTCGAAAACATCACGCTCAGCAACATCAAACTGGCGTTTGCAGGCGGCGGGACAAAAGAGGATGTGACGCGCGAGATTCCGGAACTGGCGGAGAAGTATCCCGAGTCTAAGATGTTCGGCACCTTGCCGGCCTACGGCTTCTACTGCCGGCACGTGGATGGACTGACGCTCGAGAATATTGACGTCCGTTTTGCAACGCCAGACTACCGTCCCGGCCTATTCTGCGACGATGTACGGAATCTCCACGCGGATAATTTCAGCGCCCAGGGACACTCGGAAGGTTCCCCAACGATGATCTTTAGCGATGTGCACACCGCGCTAGTCCGCGGCTGCACTGCCCCTTCAAC
>JACQVH010000311.1 GCA_016209895.1 Candidatus Hydrogenedentota bacterium
AAACTCCCTACCCCAATACCCTTATCATCTCACTTAAAGCCCAACGGCGGAATCGCTGCAGGTTTTCTTGTTAGACCGCAGTCTTGCCGCTGAGAACGCCTGACGGCGTCACTACGAACGTGGCTTTTGACGGGGACGCGGTTCGTGGTGTGTCCGTCAGGGTATAATGCGACGTGCGATTTGGGAGATTGGATCTGCGGTTGTGCGTAGTACGGGAGAAGCACGATGCGGAGATTTCGCTGGGTGGTGTTGCTGGTAATTGGCGCGTGCTCGACGGTGCCCGTGGCCGAGCGGAGGTCGGATTCGGGCAAACTGAAACCGGAATTCCGGCCGGATTCCCCGTTTGGGATGGGGATTTACTTTGGGAGTCGGTATACGCCGGAGGAGATGGTCCGGGCGGCGCGACTCGCGCAGCGCGCGGGTATCCGCTGGAATCGCGAGGAGATTTCCTGGCAGTACGTCGAGCCGGAGAGGGGGCAGTGGCGCTGGGACCGCTACGATAAGGCGCTGCGTATCTCGCGCGAGCACGGTATCCTTTCGTTCGGTCTTCTTGATTACACGGTGCCGTGGGCGTCGAGTGCGCCTCCGGGTGCGGACCGTCCACACCTTTACGCGCCGCGCGATTTGGGAGATTTCGAGCGTTACGCATTCGAGACGGTGAGCCGGTATCGCGACGTAATCAAGTACTGGGAAGTCTGGAACGAACCGAATGGGACCGGGTTTTGGCTGCCGAAACCGGACCCGGCAGCGTACACGCGGTTGCTGGAAGCGGCGCGTCGCGGCATCAAACGAGCCGACCCGGACGCGCAGGTGCTGGGGCTCTCGCTGAGCATGTTCGACTTCGAGTTTATCGAGGGCGTGTTTCAGCAGGGCGGCGACCAGTTCATGGACGTACTGAGCATCCACCCTTATCGGAAGACACCGGAATTCGAGACGCGCGACCGTATGATGAAGCTCCGCGCGCTGATGGCGAAGTACAATGTCAACAAGCCGGTCTGGATCACGGAGACGGGTTTCCATGTCAGTTGGGAAGGCGTAACGGAGGAGATGCAGGCGCAGTATCTGGTGCGGATTTACGTGTTGTTTCTAGCCGAAGGCATTGAGAAAATCTTCTGGTATGACTTTCGAAACGACGGTGACGATCCGAGCAATAAAGAAGCGGGTTTTGGCGTGTTGCGCTACGATCTTACCCCGAAGTTGAGTTACCACGCCTACGCCGTGATGGCCCGGAAACTGGAAGGGCTTCGGTACGAGGATTCGCTCGCCAGCGGTCCGGTCGAAGTCCACCGGTTCGTCACGCGGAAAGGTCGTGCGCCTCGGCGCGTGATCGTGGCCTGGACGACGGGCGCGGAAACGAACTTCGAATTCCCGATGGCGTCGAGTAAGGTCCGGGTCACGTCGCTGCTCGGCGAAGAGAAGGATGTCACGCTTCGCGGAGAGCGCCTGACGCTTCGCTTGACCGGCTCGCCGGTTTACGTGGAGCCGTTGTAGCTACGTCCGGCGCAGAGGCCGGACGCTACCGGCTGCGGGTACGTGGAGGCTTTAAGCGTTCTTCTTGGAGACGTGGACAAGTAGCGCGATGAAAGCTCCAAAGATGATCAATACGACGAACAGCGCGACCACGAGGACGATCAGCAAGGTCCTACGGGCCGCCGGGGAGGATAGCGGCGATTCCGGGGACTGGGGGAACTGCTCGAGCTGGGGCCGCGGCACGGGCGGCATCTCGACCTTCCCGAAGGCCCAGTCGCGCCATTTGTCGAATTTTTCGCGCTTCTTCCAAACCTCCGGTTCCCAACGGTCGCCGAGTTTCTCGAAGGCGGTCTTTGCCGCGTCGCGGTCTTCGGCGGCGCACAGGAAGAACGTAAGTCGGTTCAAGTTCTCTGGCGCGCCTGGAAACAATCGCTCGATGTCATCGAATCCTTGGCGGAGCCGATCTTCGTCAAAGCCGCTGCGGGAAAATTCTTCCGGACCATACTCGACTAGAATTTCCGCGGCGACGCGGGCGTAGAGGCTTTCGCCTTCCTCGGCCTGCGTCACGTCGGCGGCATCGGCGGCCACCGCTTCCACGTCGCCGGGTTTCCCGCCCCAGCGCGGTGTTAGAAAATGAGCCGCGGTATAGTAGAGGTGGTAGTACCCTTTTTCTACGGCTTGGCCCTTCTTAATCAGATCAAAATATTCCTTGCGATCGGTCTGTTGCGGACCCCGTACGCTTAGCCAAACGGAGTAGAACGCCGGATCATTGACGTCGGGCGCTTCCGCCTGCGTGAGTAATGTGGCGGCGGTCGCGAGATGTTGACGAAAACCCCTCCGGCCTTCGTCCGTTACCTCGCCTGCCCAGCCCGTGCCGCGCGATTCGAAGGCGAGTTCCACGTGCGCTCGAGCCAAGGGAACTACCGGGGTCAGCGAATCCGGCTTGGCGTCGCGCCACTGTTGCAGGACTTGAAGCAACTCCTCCTTCTTTTCAAGGATATTCGCCTGCATCGAACTTCTGGGGATGTGCTTGTAAAAGAGTCTGAGTTGCCACTCTCCGGAAGGGGTTCGCTCCTTCGTGGCGCGCAGGCGCGTGGCGATAGCTTCCAGACGGTCGAAGTTCCGGGAATCCAGGAGCCAGCCGATCTCGTCGCGGTCGAGTTCGTGCGGGTCTTGCTGGTTTTCGTCGGCCACTTCGTTCGCTTCCTGATTGTTCATTACCTCGTTGCCATCGAGTGTCGGGTCGGTCCCTTTACCGAACCGGGCGAGGCCGTACCGGCCATTCTGCAGGGCGCGGTTGCCCGAACCAATCCCGCCGGCCTCGCGCGCGAAATGAATTCCGTCGAGTTGGTTCTTTTCGCAAACATTCAGGCTCAAGTGCGGCGCTGTGTCAAATCCCTGCACGTTGACGCCGTGCTGCGAGTTGCCGTTACACTCATTGTCCTCGGCCGTACCGGCGCATCCGCTCCCGAAGTAAATCCCGTCCTCTTTATTCTCTTCGCAGTGATTTAACGTCAGCACGGGCATGGTCCGCGCGAAGACCACACGAATACCATCACGACCGTTGCGGGAGCACGAGTTGTTCTCGATGGTCCCGCCCGCGCCCCGCGAGAGATACACCCCGTTCACGGCGTTATCGTTGCACTCGTTATCTCGAATGACCGGCGCCGTACCCGGATCGTTGATGTCCACGCCTTCA
>JACQVH010000312.1 GCA_016209895.1 Candidatus Hydrogenedentota bacterium
AGTATCTTCGCGGTCTCGGCCATAAAAAGCACGCCGCAGAAGATAATGACATCGGCATCGGTCTGGGCGGAGATACGCGAGAGTTCGAGCGAATCGCCGGTGTAATCGGGAACCGAATGATACAAGGCCGGTTCCATATAATTGTGGCCGAGGATAATGGCATTCATTTCGCGTTTCAGCCGGTTAATCTGGAACGCCAGATCGGCCTTCATCTCGAGTTCAAAGTCCGGAACGATGCCCGCAAGTTTCGCGCGCATCCGCCGGAGGGTTTCCTCTCGGCTATCAGCCTTTTGAACCACCAGTGTGTCGGTACTCATATTTACCATCCCTGATCGGGCTTAGGCGGCCGCGATCAAAATGCACCCATCCGGAAGTTACTACGCTCATTTGCCCCCGTCCCGCGATTCAAAAGCCCTACATTCATATCAATCGAGCGGCAAACTTCTCCCCAAAGTATACCACCGCCTTCATTCCACCCGCAAACAACTCTCAGTTCTGGGTTCCTGGTCCACCGTTTCCGGTTTCCAGCTTGGTACTCGTCACTCGTTGCTCATTGCTCGGAACTCGGTACTCGTCACTCGGTACTTACGGTAACCTTCTTTCCGTCCAAGGCCGCCAACATCGTATGCCACGCCAGCGTTGCGCACTTAATCCGCACCGGGTACTCACGGACACCGCCAAAAACCGCTAGTTTGCCGAGGTCGCGCTCGTCCAACGGCGTCTCCGGGCTGGACGTAATCATGTTGTGGAACTTTACGAACAGGGCCTCCGCATCTTTCCGAGTCTTCCCCTTGAGAAGCGTGGTCATCACGGAAGCTGAGGACTTCGAGATCGCACAGCCACAGCCATTGAACGTGACGTGTTCAATAATGTCTCCGTTGTACTTGATATAGATCGAGAACTGATCGCCGCACAGCGGATTATAACCCTCGGCCTGGCCGTCCGGCGCCTCCATCTCCCGAAAGTTCCGCGGATGCTTATTGTGCTCCAGGATGACCTGTTCGTACAGGGCGCGATTGTTGCTCGACATTTTACTCGAAGACTTCCTTGACCCGGTACAACGCCGTGCCGAGCGCGTCCAGTTCCTCTTTCGTGTTGTAGAACGCCAACGAAGCCCGCGCCGTCGCAGGCACTCCGAAGCGCTGCATCACCGGTTGCGCGCAATGATGCCCCGCCCGAATCGCAATACCCTCGTGATCAAGGACTTGGCCGATGTCGTGGGGATGCGCACAGTCCATAGTAAAGGACAGCACGCCGGCCTTTTCTTTGCTCGTACCGATCATACGCACACCGCCGATATCGGACAACACCTGCATCCCGTACTCGGTCAATTCATGCTCGTATGCCGCAATCTTATCCATCCCGACCTCGGCCAAATAGTCAATGGCCACGCCCAGACCGATCACGCCTTCGATATGCGGCGTGCCGGCCTCAAACTTATAGGGCAGCGTATTATAAGTTGTCTTCTCGAACGTCACGGAAAGGATCATGTCTCCGCCGCCCAGGAACGGCGCCATGGATTCGAGCAAGGCCGCTTTGCCGTATAGCACTCCTATGCCGGTCGGACCGAACATTTTATGTCCGGAACACACGAAAAAGTCGCAGTCCAACTCCTGAACATTTATGGGCAAGTGCGGCGCGGACTGTGCGCCGTCCACCAGCACCGGTATGCAATAGCGGTGCGCCGCCTCCACAATCTTGCGAATGGGATTGATCGTTCCCAACGCGTTCGACACGTGCGTGATCGCCACCAAGCGCGTATGCCGGCACAGCAACTTCTCGAATTCCTCGAAGATGAGTTCTCCGGCGTCGTTTATTGGCGCTACGCGCAGCGCCGCCCCCTTCTCCTCACAAAGCATTTGCCAGGGAACGATGTTCGAGTGATGTTCCATCGCCGAAACAATAACTTCGTCGCCCGGCCCGACGTACTGCCGGCCGTAGCTATGCGCCACGAGATTGATCCCTTCGGTCGCGCCACGCGTAAAAATCACCTGGCAACTGAGCGGGGAATTGATAAAGTGTTTGACCTTCAGCCGCGCCTGCTCATACGCGTCCGTGGCGATTTGGCTCAGATGGTGCACGGCTCGGTGGACGTTCGCGTTCTGGGTTTCGTAGTAGTTCCTCAGCGCCTCGATCACCTGCCGCGGCTTCTGGCTCGTCGCCGCATTGTCCAGATAGACCAAAGGTTTGCCGTCGCGGCGCAGTTGTAGAATCGGGAAATCCTCGCGAATTCGGGCTACATCCAGCCCGGGCGAACCGCCCGCGTGTCGTGTTTGCTTTGCTTCCCTTTCACCCGTCTTAATCATATTTCATCACGCACTAAATGGGACTATATCGTTCAAATACCACGTTGTCGAGTCTCTGCCGGACCGGCTCGAGTTCCATCTGTGAAAGGAGCGCGTCGCAAAAACCGCACGTGAGCATACCTTGGGCCATCGCTTCGGAGATGCCCCGGCTCTTAAAGTAAAAAATGACCTCTTCCGGCGGCCGGCCCACCGTGGCGCCGTGCGTGCACTTCACGTCGTCCGCGAAAATCTCGAGCAATGGTTTGGTATTAATCACTGCCTCGTCCGAAAGGAGCAGATTGTTGTTCAGTTGCTTCGAGTCCGTCTTCTGCGCATGCCGCCGTACCTTGATTTTCCCGGTAAACACGCCATGACTGCGGCCATCCAATACGCCCTTGTATCCGATCCAACTCGTGCAGCGCGGCTGCGCGTGCTCGATCGCCGTCGCGTTATCCACCAGTTGATCGCCGCCCGTTAGGTAAAGCCCTTGCAGCGAACAATCGGCGCCTTCCCCATCCAGCAACACGGACAGCTCATTGCGTACGATCTTGCCGCTCAGCGTCACCGCGAACGACTTAAAGACGCTCGCCGCCGCTTGGTGCACTTTCGTCGTGGACAGATGGTAGCTGGACGCGCCTTCCTGGACGATGCGGTACGCGTGGACGTGTGCGTTTTCTTTCACCACCACTTCCGTAACCGAATTGTTGAAATACGGAACGTTTCCTTCCAAGTGCACATGGCTCTCAACCAAGACCGCTTGGCTTTGAGGTTCCGCAATGACCAGCGTGCGCGGATAAGCGGCCGTATTCTCCGACCGCCCCGCCGAAACAAACACCAAATGAATCGGATGTTCCATGACTTGGCCCGCGGGTATATGCACGTACGCGCCACCGGCCAGGAAGGCCGAATTCAGCGCGGTAAAGATATTCCCGTTCGCGCCGTATCGGTCCAAATGTTCCACCACCGAACCGGCCGCCGCCGTCAAGTCGCCGCAACGGACGTTCGTGGATGCTGCTGCAATTCTCGAAAGAGACGGTTGATAGAATCCATTGACGAAGACCAATTCCGTCCAACCTTCTTCACGAAATACGAATGGTTCAATATCCGCGGCACGTAGATCGATCGCCAAGCGCTCAACCATGGAACGAAATGACGTGTTCACAATGGGCGCGATATTCGTGAACCGCCACTCTTCCTGTCGGCGGTTCGGAAATTCGAGCTCTGCGAGACGCACCGCCGCGGCCTTACGCAATTCCAGAAGCCACTTCGGGCCGGGAGACTTCGCCGCCTGCGCCACGTCGGCGAGATACTGGGTCTTGCTAATACTTTGCACCGATTCGCTCATGGGAGATATCCGATCTCGTTTCTCGTGGCTATGCTTGCCCCGGAACCGTTACGACTGCGCCAAAGCAAGCCCGGAGCCGGACTCGACCCCCAGACCCTTGACCCAGTCATAGCCCTTCGCTTCGAGTTCGAGGGCCAGTTCCTTGCCGCCCGACCGCACGACCATCCCCTCGAAGAGAACATGGACGAAATCAGGAACGATGTAGTTGAGTAGTCGCTGATAGTGGGTCACGATAATCATCGCCCGGTCCGGACTCCGCAGCCGGTTCACGCCGTCTGCCACGATGCGTAGCGCATCAATATCCAAGCCCGAATCGGTCTCATCCAACACGGCCAGCCGCGGTTCCAGGATTGCCATCTGCAAAATCTCGTTGCGTTTCTTCTCGCCGCCGGAAAACCCTTCGTTCACCGGCCGACCGGCGAAGCTCGAATCAATGGCCACCAAGCGCATCCGGTCCTGAAGCAGCGCCTGAAACTCCATGGCGTCCAGTTCTTCCTGGCCGTGGCTCTTGCGAATCTCATTCAGCGCGGCCTGGAGAAAATACGCGTTCGAAATCCCCGGTATCTCCACCGGATATTGAAAGGCCATGAACAAGCCCAAGCGAGCCCGCTCTTCCGGCGGCATTTCCAACAGGTCTTGCCCCATAAACGTAACCCGGCCTTCCGTCACCTCATAGGCGTCGTTCCCCGCCAGCACATGCGCCAGCGTACTTTTCCCGGAACCGTTGGGACCCATGATGGCATGCACTTCTCCCGCCCTCACGGCCAGGTTCACCCCTTTTAGGATTTCCTTCCCTTCCACCGTGGCGTGCAGGTTCTCAATCACCAGCATTAGCCGACACTCCCTTCCAGCGTCACTCCCAGTAATTTCGAGGCCTCCACCGCAAACTCCATGGGCAAATGGTCGAAAACCTCCTTGCAATACCCGTTGATGATCATCGAGATCGCATCTTCCGGAGAAATCCCGCGCTGCTTGCAATAGAACAACTGGTCCTCACTGATCTTCGACGTGGACGCCTCGTGTTCCACGTGCGACGACGTATTGTGCACCTCGATGTACGGGAACGTGTGGGCCCCGCACTGGTCACCGATCAACAGCGAATCACATTGCGTATAATTCCGGCTGTTCACCGCCTTGGGCATGATCTTTACCAGCCCGCGATAGCTGTTGTTGCCGTGTTCCGCGGAAATGGTCTTGGATATGATCGTGCTGCGAGTGTTCTTGCCCAGGTGCATCATCTTCGTACCCGTATCCGCCTGTTGGCGATTGGTGCTCACCGCGACCGAGTAGAACTCGCCAATCGAGTTGTCGCCCTGAAGAATGCAACTCGGATACTTCCACGTAATCGCCGAACCGGTCTCGACTTGCGTCCAGGAAATGCGCGAATTGCGCCCCGCACACTTGCCGCGCTTCGTCACAAAATTATAGACGCCGCCTTTCCCTTCCTTGTCGCCGGAGTACCAGTTCTGCACCGTCGAGTAGTTGACGGTCGCGCCCTCGTGGGCCACCAGCTCGACCACCGCGGCGTGCAACTGCTTCTCGTCGCGCATCGGCGCGGTGCAGCCTTCGAGGTAATTCACATAACCGCCGTCTTCGGCGATGATCAAGGTCCGCTCGAATTGGCCCGTGTCGCGCGCGTTGATTCGGAAGTACGTGGAAAGGTCCATCGGGCAGCGAACGCCCTTGGGGATATAGCAGAACGAACCATCGCTGAACACCGCCGAGTTCAGGGC
>JACQVH010000029.1 GCA_016209895.1 Candidatus Hydrogenedentota bacterium
AGGCGTCGTCCTCTCCCGCAAGTACTCCGAAATGCGACTGGCCAATTTGGCCGGAGTCAATACCGCGCTCGGGCAACTTGGTTTGCGCTAGACATCCAATTATTACGGATTCGACGCGTTTACCTGAACGTCGGCAGTGCCATAACTGGATGCAACCCTAAACGTAAAGCTGGAATCCCCGAGGGGCAAATCCGCAACGATTAGGTTCACCTCCACCGTCGTGGGTTTTGTAGTCGAGGCCCCCGTCAGAGGAGTGGCCGCTAACCAGTCCGGGAAGCTTAGATCGTTAATGAACCAATTCAGCGTACTCTGTCCGAGGTTTCGGACTGTGATCGTACCCGTCGCGGTCGTCGTGTCAAGGTTCAACACGGTGGGGGTCACTGAAAGTACCGGATTCTGGATCGTCGCCGTGACCGGAACGGAAACGACCCCACCCACGTCAACCGGACCCGTTTCAAGACCGAACGGGATGGTACGCCATTCGATAGTGACTATCCCGACTTTATTTCCTGGGTCCTTTGTCGGGTCCAGTACGATTTGGAACGAATCCGAGCCGCTCGTCGTACCTTGCACACCTGAAGGCAAAGGCGTGGGCGGAGGCGGGTCCACAAAGTCCGGCGCACTACTCACCCTCCAATAAAGGGCGACACTCGACGACGCTATCGGGCCCCCAGAATAGGGGTAAGAGCCCCCGATATTCCGTATATTAATCGTGACGGGCGTCGTGCTGGAGCCTAACGCGATCGTTAACGGCGAGACCGATGGAGTCGGGAATGCCGGGAACAAGGCGCCGTCGGCATCCACGTCTATTGTATCAGGATAGACGAAATACTTCGTTTCGGGATCGGCTAGGTATGTGTCGTTGTCCACCGTCAGATTGACCGTAAAGGTCCCCGCCACGCTTGGGAACGTCAAGACCACCAGGTCTCCGAAGATGCCGTACGGCAAGACGGTTCCGGGGGTCGGCGGCGTCAGGTCAAACGTGTACGAATTGCCGCCTTGGGCCGGCGGGTTGATGGACCAATCTTCTACTATTCCGCCGTTGGCCGCGCCTACCGTATCCACGTTAAACTGCTCTGTGCTGCTCAACGTCAAGCGGAAGCGGTTGATGTTCCGGGGTATATACTCGCCACGCACCACTACCTCGGCGGCGCCGTTGCTGATTCCCGCCGAACGCATCGAGATTTGTCCCATCCGCACGTCTCCGAGGATGGTGTCGAGGTCGTGAATTTGCTCGAAAGAGCCCTGTATAATCTCGTTGTTCGGGGGCGTGTTTTGGTTATCTGCGGGATTGTCAAACGCCGCGTTGATGCGAATGGGCGTACTCGGCTCTTCATTAAGCGTCACGTAGCCCAACACGACTTGCGATTCGAGGTCCGACCGCACCCGGTCCAGCGCCTCACCCATGCGTTCGCGCACCGGAAGTCCCGCGCTGTCGGGACGGGACGGATAATAGTGCCCCCCGCTCAAGCTCGAGAGACGAGCCAACGGTTCATTGTTCACGTCCAATCCCCAGCCGACCCCGTATACACGAACCTTCCTCGCCAACAGATAGTCGGTGGTATCTCGCAACTGTCCCGGAGGCGTCGTCAGACGTCCATCGGACACGAACACGAGTGCTCGCACGTCCGCATCATCAAATGGGATCAGGGGGAAGTCTTTAAGAAGGAACTGATCGGCCGCGTCTTCGGCAGTGGGTAACAACTCGGTCGCGCCAAAGTCGGTGATACTCGTCCGCAAGTTCTGCACCGCGGCTGCCAACGCCGCGCGGTCCGTGGTGAACGTCTGGCGCACACGCCCACCCTGGTCTCGGTCGTGCATCTCCATGAGCGAAACCAGATAGTGACTGGGTAGGTTGTTCAAGAAAGGTATAACGTTCTGTTCGTATACAAACTGCAGATGATGGGAGTCGGGAACATTTATCCCATCCGCCGCTTCGAACATGCTTCCCGAATAATCCAGCAATAGGATCAAATGCGTCCGTAGATTATCGCCGGATACGACGAATTGATTCGTCTCGCTTGCTTCCAGAAAAACGCTTCGTTCGAAAATATCGAAGGCGTCCGCCAAGTCAGTCGGAGTGGCGGCAATGGCCCGGTCCCCAATGTCACGCATGAGCAGGATGTAGCGCACGAGGGAAGGAATCCGAAGTCTTGCTTGTGTGGCCTCAAAAGACAGTGGCGCGGCCTGAACGGAGACCAGCACCGTTACCGCCGCGATGTCTTCGATAATCTCGCCTTGCCCGTCCAACGCGCGTACCGTGACCAGGCCCGTAGCCCCCGTCGTGCCCAGCGCGCTTCGGTCTACCGACAGGTTCACTTCTTTGAAGTCCTTTATCGGACCCGGCACCCCCACGCTGGTGCCACGCTCCGGACTCCGGAATAGCCAACTCTTGTCCGCTTCCACCTGAAATTGAAGGATCGTCCCTGCGTCTCCGATATTTGCCACAAAAAACTCGCCGGTGTCACTCTCCAGCCCGAAGTCAACCTCCACCGGAGACGCTCCGATAATCACTTTCTTTTCGACCAACAGCGTCACCTCCAAAACTACGCTGTTACTATAACTGGAAATGACAACGTCAATTCGCTTGCTACCGGCCGATAGGCCTTCTCGGTTCGCCGTGGCCGTTACCAAGACGCTCTCTCCCGCATCCAGCGTCCCCGACGTGGGATTCATACCCACCAACCACGGGGCATCCTCAGGAAAGTTCGTGGTGTTGATACTCCAACTGAGGGTTCCCTGACCCGCGTTCATGACGGTGAATTGCGCCGTCGTGTCTTCGGCGCCAAACGACAACTCGTTCTCCCGACCTTCTTCCGCGATATTTCCGATGACCGTCAAGATCGGTGCGGCCGCCACTTCTACGTGAACCTGAACCTCCACGGTGCCCGCATTGGACGTCACCACAATCTTCGCATTGTACTCGCCCGGCGCGAGACCCGAACGGTCCACCGTCACTTGCACCGGCTCCGGTTCCGTCGAGACGCTTCCGCTGACTTTGTCCACCGACAAGAACGCGGGCGCGCCCAACGTGTCTATCGTAAGGTTCCAATTCACTACCCCGATACCGCCGTTTCCGATGATGATTAGCTTTCGGACCATGGCCACGCCGAAATCGATCGAGAGCGGGGTGACCACCAATTGCGTCGCGGCCACCACCATCGAAACTTGAATGACTTCCGTGCCGCCGTCCGACGACACCGTGATCTGGCCGGTATAGGTTCCGGCATCGAGGCCGGTACGGTCCACGGTCGCCGTAATTGTCTCTATCTCGGTGGTCGTGTCACCCGCAGTTGCCGACAGAGTCAGCCAGTCCGCATCGTCCGTAATGGTCCAATTCAAGGTCCCACTGCCGTCATTGCGTATGGTAAACGTATCCAAGGTTCGATTGGTGCTGAAATCAAAGCTGAGCGGGTTGACCACCAAGTCCGGAGTCGGTCCGGGTACGGTGGCGCTCAACGTCACGTCCTGATTGCCCCCGTTGGAAGTGATGGAAATCGTTCCCGTCAGCGGTCCCGGTATTTGGCCGGTGCGGTCAATGGTGACCGTGATGGTATCCGTTTCCGAGGTGGTTGTTCCGGTAATCGCGCTCAATGTGACCCAATTCAGCGATTCCGTAATGTTCCAACTAAGCGTGCCGCTCCCGGTGTTCCGGATATCAAACGTCTTGGTCGTATCGCCGGGAAGGAAAGCCACCGTGGTCGGAAGGACGGACAATATCGGGGGAGACGGCGGGGCCAGGATTCGCATACTGGCCGCGATGGTTTGTGTACCGCCGTTGGACGTAACTTCAAAGTCTGCCTGATAATCCCCAGGCGCAAGCCCAGTCCGGTTCGCTGTCAGCGTTACTTCATCCGTTTCGGTCGTCGTGGAACCGCTCAACGGCGTGATCGTCAGCCACGACGGTGCGCCTTGGAAACTCCATGTAAGCGTTCCCCCGCCGTTGTTTACAATCGTCAAAGTGTCCACCGTTCCGCCGGTGCCAAAACTAAGCGTGATGGGAGACACCGATAATAGTGGCGCGATCAACAGTGGACAGCCGGTCAGTGCCAGCACCGACAGCAGCAATCCCAGATAGATGACTCGACGTGACATGCTACGCGTCATACGAAACTCCTTGCGGCTGCCCCGCGCAGACGACGAATGCTCGCTCTCCCCAACATACACCCAATCTCCTTAGAAGCGGTTCTTGTCATCCGGGAACAGATCGTCGAAATCCGCGTGCAGGTCCTGATCGCGGTCCCACGCGTCGGCTGCATCCGGATTGAATCCACTTTCTAGAAGGAGAGGCGTGACCGACGCCTGGCTCGAACCGGGACCGACCGTTAACTTCTCAGGATGTTGGAAGAACTTCGTAAAGGGCGGGTTAACGTAAATCCGGTTATCTACCCGGAATTCAATCCCGAAACTGTCCGGCGGTATACCGTCAAACGAAATCTTCAGCAGATCGCCAAATGCGCCGTAACGCAACGGGTTATCTTCCGTGGTTAAAGCTGTAAAGATACCGTTTCCTTCCGGTACTAGTACCCAATCGGCAAGGAGACCTTCGCTCGCCAGTTCGACCGTCGCGGGGTGGGTCGCGTCGGTTAGGATTTTGAATCGGATTTGAGTTACGTTACGGGGCGCATAGTCGGCGCGAACAAATACTTCTGCGCTGCCGTCCGCTTGAATGCCCGCGGTCCGCAGCGCGATCTGTCCGGCGCGTACGTCGCCGCCCAACGCCAGCACCGCGTCTTGTTCGATAAAGCCTTCCCGCCCCTGGAAGGTCGCCTTTATCGAGTACGTGTGCGAGCCTCCTTGAATGAGCGTAATATACGTCAGTACGATTTGGCGCTTCAGTTCCTTGATCAGAACTCCGGGCGCGCCCGGATCGGTAGCGGTCAATTCATGGTCAAAGAGATTCGTCAGGTCTCCCAAGGTCGGCGCCGCGTAGTAATGGCCCCCGGTGCGTGAAGCCAAGTCCCTCAGCACGGCCTCGTTGTTGGCAACGGTCTCGCCAAACCCGATCGGATACAGACGGGAGCGCGTCTCTTGGGCCTTGGTTGCCAACTCGTCCACGGTGATCAGAGAGGAAGTGTCACGCCCGTCCGTCACAAAGAAGACGGCGCGTACGTCCGCATCGTCCAAGGGAAGGACGGCGCGGTCCTCATCCGCGAGGCGCTGACACGCGTCGGCCACCGCTTCGTAGACCTCGGACGCGCCATGGTCCGCATCGGGTATTGTAAAGTTCCGCAACGTGTCAATCGCCGGCTGCTTGTCCGTCGTAAAGCTATGGATCAACCGGTTCGTCTGCTGCCGCTCGTGATATTCCATCAAGGCAATGCGGTACGATTCCGGCAGGTCCATGATAAACTTGGTTGCCGCATCCACCGTCTGATCAATGGCCACGCCATTACCATCTCCGGCGTTGAACATGCTTCCCGTATAGTCCAGTAACAAGACCACGTTATATCGCAGGCCGGTGGGGCCAGCGACAAACAGGTTCGTTTCATTCAAGTCCACCGGCGTCTGGTCTTCCTCGAGCGTGAACGCGGTTTGAAGTTGGCCGAGTATTTCGGGGTCGGTCGCATCAATGGCTTTGCCGAGATGATCGCGAAGCAGGAAAATGAACCGCATGATGAACGGCGGCCGGCTCCGGTTGGTCGCCCCTTCAAAGATCAGGGGCGCCGCCGTTGCCGATACCGGAATTTCTACGGAAGCGATTCCTTCCCCAGACACGGCCGACACCGTAATCACCGCGTTTTCGGTTTGATTTTCGATCTCGGCCCGATTCAGCCTTACCGATATCGCGACAGGATCATTCTCCGTCGCGCTAATTCTTTCGCTTTCACCGCTATTGGGTTCCACCGTAATGAGGTCATCGCGGTCGGCATCAACCTGGAAACTAAGCACGGTGCCCACGGCGCCGCTGTTGAACACTTCCAGCGTCAATTGATTTAGTTGCGTCCCGAAATCCAAATTGGTCGGGTTCACGCTAATGGCCGCGCCGGCCGATACACCCACGTTCAACGTGACGACCTGCGATCCCGCATTGCTGGTTACGCGGAACTTGAACACGAACGCCCCGGCCCCAAGTTCATCGCGGTCCACCGTAACCTCGAACGTGTCTTGCCCGCCGGGAGTAATCGTCCCACTCGATGGCGCCACGGTCAAGTAGTCTGGAAGCGTAGCGGTTTGGTCCGGATTGTTCGGATTAAGAAACTCGATGTTCCAAGTAAGGTCGCCTTGGCCCCGGTTGTGAATCGTAAACGTCGCACTCGTCGCCGTACTGCCCAGCGTCGCCAGGACCGGGTCCACTTGTATCACCGGCGTGCCCGGCACCGTCATTGCGACTCGGACCACGGTGGTCCCCGCATTCGACCGTACCGTGACTTCCCCCGTGTACGTTCCCGGAACCTTGCCGGTCCGGTCTATCACGAGTACGACCCGATCGGTCTCGGTCGTGGTGCTTCCGGCCGTCACGTTTGTCGAAAGAAAATCTACCGACTCCTCAATCGTCCAGGTAAGTGTCTGACCGCCCGCATTGAATATCGTGAAACTATCGGTAGTGGCGGTGGCGCCGAAGCTGATTGCGAGAGGGCTAACTGAAAGAATGGGGGGGAAGGTTAACGGGCATCCCACCAAAAAAGCGCTGCCAATCAGAATTGCTACGGTCGGAAATCGCAGTCCTCGCTGGGTCATTCTATCCGTCCTAACTAACGCCACCAGCCATCTGGCCTGCCGGCGGCTCTCCTCGGATCCCTTACCTCCGTTCCGGAGCCAGACCTATGCCGAACCGGACTCTGAGTCTCCCGATTCCGGTACCACCAAAACGACGTTCACGCCTTCCGCTTCCAGCAGAGGAATATCAACGTCCACGGCCTTGTCGCTCAAATGCCGGGCATCCAGAATCACATGATCGTTAAAGCCAAGTCCGCCATTCTCGGCGTTCGTAACCAGGGCCTGGATATCGGCTACCTGGTTATCGAACAACGAAAGCGCGTCCAAATTGCGAAGGCCCGCCAGCGCTGAGATATCGGTAACTTCATTGCTGTCCAGGTTTAGACTTCGTAAAGTTACCAGGCGCTCGATGGGTTTCAGGTCAGACACCGAATTGGTGTCCAGATCGAGATATTCGAGGTTGATGGCGTGTTCCAGAC
>JACQVH010000041.1 GCA_016209895.1 Candidatus Hydrogenedentota bacterium
ATTCGTGCAGCGCCGCCAGCACCCGCGGCGAAGGCGGATAGGGATTCTCATTCGTGTTCAGCTTGATGATGTTCGGCAGCTTCGGCTGCTCGCCGGGAACGTACCCCTCGACGTCCCGAAGTATCTTTCGCCCAAATTTCATTTGCGCAACTCGACCGCGCGCGCATGCGCCGTCAATTTCTCCGCTTCGGCCAGCATGCAGATGTCGTCGGCCGCTTTACGGAGCCGTTCCCGCGAGTAGGAAATGAAGTTAGTCACTTTGCGAAAATCCTCGGCGGTCAAGGGCGAGGCGAACCGCGCGCGGCGTCCCGTGGGCAGAATGTGGTTCGGACCGGCGTAGTAATCTCCGACGGCGACCGGCGTGTACGCCCCTAACATTACCGCGCCGGCGTTCTTGATCCTCTCGAAAAGTTTACGCGGGTAGGCGACATGCAAGGCCAGGTGTTCCGGCGCCATTTCGTTGGCCAGGCGCACCGCTTGTTCTTCGTTCTGCACGATGATGATTTTCCCTTGTCCCTCGAGCGACTTGCGAATGATGGCCACCCTGGACAGGGTGGGGAGAAGTCGGTCAATCTCGTTTTGCACTTTCCGCGCCAACTCCGCGGAGGTCGTGACGAGGGTCGCGCACGCGTCTTCATCGTGTTCGGCCTGGGCGATAAGCTCGATGGCCACCAGCCGCGCGTTAGCCTTCTCGTCGGCGATGACCAGCACCTCCGAGGGTCCGGCCTCCTTGTCAATGTCGCATACCGTCGAGACCAGCCGCTTCGCCATCGTGACGTATATATTCCCCGGTCCGGTAATTTTGAGCACGGCCGGAATGTGTTCCGTCCCATAGGCGAGCGCCGCGATGGACTGAGCGCCGCCCACTCGGAAAATGCGCGTCGCGCCCGCCAGTCGCGCCGCCGCCAACACCAAAGGATGAATTGTGCCGTTGTACGAAGGTGGCGACACCATCACGATCTCCTGCACGCCGGCCACGCGCGCGGGCACGATATTCATGAGCACCGTCGAAGGGTAGAAGGCGGTTCCCCCCGGCACGTATACCCCCGCGCTTTCAATCGTGGACACCCGTTGACCGAGGACGGTGCCGTCCTCGTCCACCTCTTCCCAGGATTGCCGCAGGTTCTTGCTGTGGAAGCGACGGATGTTCTCATGGGCCCGCTCCAGGGCCGCCAAGAGCGACGGCTCCACCTCCCGCGCCGCCGCATCAATCTCTTCTCGTGTCAGTTCGAATTGGTCTGGGCTCACGGCGACCCCGTCATACCGCTCGGTGAATTCGGCCACGGCGGCGTCCCCTCGAGACCGCACCGCTTCCACGATTGCGCGCGCGGCGTCGGTCTTTTCCGCCAGCCGGCTCTCCGCGGCCGGGTCCACGGCCTGGGCGGAGAGAATTCTCAAGGCCTCTTGAAACGAAGCATCATCCTTGATCGCTAAGGTCTGCATTGCGTCGTCATCCTTCTCTAACCCGCTGAATATCGGCCCCCAACGCGGCCAGTCGTTCCTCGATTCGTTCGTATCCGCGGTCCAAATGGTACACGCGCGAGACGGCGGTCTCGCCCCGTTCCGCAATCAATCCCGCGATGACCAACGCGGCGCTGGCGCGCAGGTCCGAGGCCATGACCGGCGCGCCGCACATCTTCTTCACGCCGCGCACGACGGCGGCGTTCCCATCGAGGGCAATATCGGCGCCCATGCGCGCGAGCTCGGCCACCTGCATGAAACGATTCTCGAACACCGTTTCTTTGATCACACTCACGCCGTCCGCCACGCACAGCATCGCCATCATCTGCGCTTGGAGGTCGGTGGGAAAACCGGGAAACGGTTGCGTAATGATATCACTGGCCTTGAACCCGTCGGTCGCACGCGCCCGGATTCGCGTGCCCTGAACTTCGACCTCCACTGCGGCATCCCGCAGCTTGTTGAGAAAGCTGGGCAGATGGTCGGGATTCGCATTCAACACCGTCACGTCCCCGCGCGTAGCGACACCCGCGATTAGAAAGGTGCCCGCCTCGATGCGGTCCGGGATCACCGTGTGCTCTGCGCCGCCGAGCGCATCCACACCAACGACGGTGATCAAGTCGGTGCCGGCGCCGGAGATTCGCGCCCCCAATGAGTTGAGGAATTGCGCCAAATCCACGATCTCCGGTTCGCGTGCGACGTTGTTGAGACGTGTCATTCCTTGCGCGCGACAGGCGGCCATCAACAGGTTTTCGGTCGCGCCGACACTGGGAAAATCCAATGTGAACTCGGTTCCGGTCAGTGCGCCCTCCGCGACCACGTATCCTTCTTCGACGGTAAGCTTCGCGCCGAGCGCCTCGAGCCCCTTCAGGTGAATGTCCACCGGCCGGGTTCCGATGGCGCAGCCGCCCGGCAACGAGACGCGGGCTTTCCCATATCGGGCGAGCAGCGGCCCGAGGACGAAGAACGAAGCGCGCATTTTACGCACCAAATCATAGGGTGCGACTGGTGAGTCAAGGCTCGACGCGTCCAACGTCATGTACCGGCCCGTGAACTCGATCCGCATTCCCAACCCGGAGAGAATCTTGTCCATCGTGAACACGTCGTGCAGGCACGGCACATTGTGCAGCACGCACGGTTGTTCCGCAAGGATAGAGGCCGCCATGAGAGGCAAGGTCGAGTTCTTGGCCCCCCGGACCTGCACAGTTCCGTGCAGGGGCTGGCCCCCACGTATTAGAATCTTATCCATGGTCAGCTACCAAGTCGTGCGAGATCCCTTTGCGTGCCGGTCAAAGTTTTTCGGTGTTGGCAACGTGTGCAGCGGCCCACTTTACAACTTCCTCGGCGATCGCGAGGATGGAATGGTACTGGGCCTCGGATGTGATGCCGCCCGTCCCCGGATATCGCACATCGGTCGCGAAAACCGTAAGTTGATCGGCGGCCCGAATTTCCTCAGGTACAGCGAGTCCTTGCCGCACGAGACCGTCAAGCAATTCCGCCAAATCATGGATGAATGGAAACCGCCACCCGTGACGCATATAAACAGCCTTGATGGCCAATTCGACGGCCTGATGCGCTGAGAAACAGAGATCTTCCCAGAAGGCGCCTTGGGGCAATGGCTGCCGCGCAAGGAGAAGCTTTCCCGTGGCCCGTTCCAGCCATTCCTCGGGAGTTCCGTGTATGCACTTAGGCGGCACGATATATCTCCTTTCCTTGGGTCAGTGCCGTGTGAATTATCAGATATGGATTGTCGCGATATGCGTCTACATCGCGCTGCTCGACGACAACTATATCCTTTGCATGACCCAAACCACGAAGTTGTCGGTGCAGTTTCTGGGTAGTCACGATACGGTCCGCCCCGTCCGGAACAATCACTAAGAAATCCAAGTCGCTGTCCGGCCCCATCTCGCCGCGGACTGCCGAGCCGAAAAGAAAAATGCTCAACGGATGGACACTAGTCACGATCCGATTGACCGCATCCTCAACAACCTTCTGATCAGGTTTCATGCTGAGTTACCTCATAACACTGCAAGTAATACATCCTCAAGCAAAAGAAAAGGCCCAAAGCGCGGAGCCTTGGGCCTTGATCATAGCTGAATTCGGTTAGTTCGTACTAGGTTGGGGCGCGCTCGGCTCCGCGGGCGGCTCCTGTGGATGATCCGATCCTTCCACGGGCGCCGCAGTTGCATTTTGGCCCGCGTCACCGGACGGCGCCGGCACCTCTGGGGTCGAACCTGTCTCGGGCGCAGGCGGGGCCTCTGCCGGAACTTCCGGGGTCGCAGATGGCGCGGCTTCCGCGGCGTCAGGGAGCGGTGCAGTTGGCGTTTGCACCGGAGTGACCGACGTGCTGGCCGGGGATTGCGAGCCCAAGCCCATCTTTTCCAAGTCCTCTATGCCCGCCGTACCCGGTTCTTGAACCTCCACAGTTTCGGGCGCGACGCCGTGGCCCAGTTTTCCGGAAAGCAGCGACATCGAAAATGCCATCAGCATGAAGATGCCGGCCATGGCGTACGTGATTTTTATCGGAACGCTACGGCTGCCACGCGGTCCGAAAATGGTCTCCGAACCCGGACCGACGCCGAACGCGCCGGCAAAGCCGACACCTTTGGCTTTTTGCAGCAATACGATGATGACCAGGCCAATGCACGCCGGAACGTACAGGGCGAAAAGAATCCACCAAAGCGTCTCCCAGCGCCAAATGATTTCCCATAGACCGCTCACTACTCGATATCCTCCTATAACGCTGCCTTAGCGATCTCCGCGAAGCTATCCGCTTTCAGGGACGCGCCACCGACTAGAAATCCGTCCAAATCGGGTCCCATCATCAGTTCTTTCGCGTTATCCGGTTTGACGCTTCCGCCATATTGTATGCGGAGTTCAGCGGCGACCGACTCGCCGAACTGCTTTCTTGCCAGACCTCGGATGAACGCGTGCGCCTCCTGCGCCTGGTCGGGTGTGGCGTTCACACCGGTGCCAATGGCCCAGACCGGTTCATAAGCGAGCGCCGTTTCAACCAGTTGCGAGACTGTCAGACCCTGCAATCCACGGGTAACTTGGCGCTCCAACACGTCGTTCATTTTACCACTTTGCCGTTCCTGTAAGGTCTCCCCGATGCAGAACATCACTTTGAGACCGGCCGACAAGGCAAATTTCAACTTTTCGTTCAGTAATTCATCGGCTTCACTAAAGTACTGCCGTCGTTCGCTGTGGCCGATGATTGTCCACATGCAGCCGACGTCCCGCAGCATCTGCGGGGAAATCTCGCCGGTGTAGGCGCCGCTTTCTTTCAGGTAACAATTCTGCGCGCCTAGTTGCAGGTTCGTGCCGTTGACGGCCTGCCCCACGGCGTGCAACGCCGTATACGTGGGGCAGACGACAATATCGGCCGCAGTAATTCCTGCCACTAACGGGACCAAGGCCTTCACCGTCTCCACGGCCTCGCCAACCCGCTTGTTCATTTTCCAATTGCCGGCAATGAGCGGTTTACGCACCACCTACCCTTTCTTCATCTAACCCCCGGGAAAGCTGACAGATAGCTTGAACAACCATCCCTGACTCAGGTAAGTCCACAAAAAAGACTAGCATATCCCGCTCAACGGGTGCAAATTCGCACGTAGCATTCGGTCCTCGTGATCGATAATCGTAATCGAGACTCGTATCGTGGTCGAGCCGTTCGTTTGAAGAAGTTTCACACCGAGAAGAATGGCACGGACAAATATAGAACTTGCCCGTGCTACCTACACTCAGTAGTCGTCTTTCGAACGGGAGTCGAAGTAGTAGTTATTTTGCGGCCCGAACCAGCCGACGCCCCAGCGGTAATTGCTTCCGCCGAAGATGTTGGTTTCCGGCGCCCACGCCCACCGTTCGCTGGTGATGTGGCCATCGCACCACACGACGTTGGCTCGCATTTCATGGCGGAAATGAATACTGGGCGCGGCAATGCCCCAATCGGGATTGCCACT
The DNA here is from genome assembly GCA_016209895.1 of Candidatus Hydrogenedentota bacterium. GTDB lineage: Bacteria > Hydrogenedentota > Hydrogenedentia > Hydrogenedentales > SLHB01 > JACQVH01. The sequence continues at coordinate 5,421 of JACQVH010000041.1, forward strand.
GGGGGCGAAGTCCGCAACAAAGTGGGGCGATTCGAGGAACCCGTACTCGATAATGTGGTTCGGCATCGGCATGCCCGCGTCCGCAAACATGATCGTCTCGGACGGCTTGAATACCCGCGAATCCTGCGTGGTTTGCTGAGGCGCTTCCATCCAGTTGTTTATATAAAACGTTCCACCGATGTAGGACATGTTGTAACCGTAGCCGCCGGTTCCGGACTCGAACGCGTTGGACACTTGTCCCCGACGCCGAAATTCGGTAAACACCGGGCATTCTTTCACCAGCGAGTCCGGCATGTACTCCGCCAAAGGGCCTTTGTTCGGATTGAAGTCCGTACTCGGGTCCGAGGTTTCGCGCACACCGTGCCAACGGATTCTCCCCCCGAAGCCGTCATTGATGTCGGGAGCGGCCGGCACGTAGTGGCCTTTCGATTCCGCCGCGTACATCTGGTTGGCCAGAAAGAGTTGGCGCAGATTGCTGGCACATTGTACCGAGAGGGCCTTTTGCCGGGCTTTGGCCAGCGCCGGCAAGAGCAAGGCCGCAAGGATGCCGAGAATGGCGATGACGACCAGCAGTTCGATTAGCGTGAAACCGCGCCGATGCCGATAACGCCACATAGGACTGGAAGACGCAAAATGTCCCCGAGAGGGACGCTCGCGCAAATGCAATGCATGTAACATGGTATTTCTACCCCTTTCGTAGCCTGTTCAGGCACACAATAACCCTGTGACTGTCGGCAGCAATTCGAGGGGAGAAAGTAGGCAATTAGGTTGGTGGGAACACCAAACCTGCGCCAACCCTTCTCGCGAAGTTGCCGCATTACGAGTTCTGGCTAGCGGGCAGGTCTTCTGGCTTCCGGTTCATCCTACTCACCGCGCCTTCCCATCCGTTCCGGACAGTGGCTGGTTTGCGGCTTTCGTCCCCGGTCACAGCAGCGCGTCTGCGACGGACTTTCACCGTGCTTCCCTTAGCACTTCGCTAGCGGAGAAAGACTACAGGTTTTTGTTGGTCGTCCCTCACCTCCTTGGTCATGGATTAACTTCATCGAACCGGACTGTACACCCGAAAAGAAATTTTGTCAACACCCATTTTTTAGGTCGCCTCCTTCCACCTCACCTGGGTTCCGTAGGGGCGGTCCGCTCCGCGTGGATGTCCGCTCAGTGCGTGGCCGAATAGACCTCCGCCAACGAGGGCGCGATCTTTCGATAGACGCTCTGGTATGGGATCGTGAATGCTTGATGACACTGGGAATTTGGCTCGAAGACTTCCGTCGGGAACGCAATGCGTTCCAAGGCATCGCCGATGTCTTGATACACACGTCCGCCGATCCCGGCCAGAATCGCGACTCCCAAGAGCGTTACTTCTGGATTCGTGGTGATTTCGACGGGCAGTCCCGTCATGTCCGCCTTCATCTGCAGCCAGAGTGGGTTCTTCTGTCCGCCGCCCACCACGCGCAGGCGTGTGGCCTGTGTGCCTACGGCGGTCTGGACGGCGTCCATCTGCTGACGAAGCTGGAAGCAAAGGCCCTCGAGCGCGGCCCGAACAACTTGGCCCCGGCTGGTCGCGGTCGTGAGGCCGAGAACCGTTCCCAACGAATGATACCGGGCTGCGGGACCCATTCCGCGCACGAAACTGGGCAAGACGTACACGCCGTCGGAAGGGACTTCGGCGTCCGCGAACATCTTCTGGTATACGTCGTTGTCCGGTACATCGCTATAGAACTTTTCGCGAATCCATTCTAACACGCCACCGGCGATCATCAGGCTCTGACAAATCCACTGTTTGGGCAGGGCGTGGCACTCGTAATCCAGGCCGCATTCGTGTTGCTCGGGCCGAGGTTGGAAATGGTCTACCGCCGCGACCAGGATTTCCCAGGTGCCGGTGATGTCAATGAAGATGTCTCGCTGATTGACTCCCGCGCCTAGGACAGCGATCTCGCAATCGTGGCCGCCCGTCACCACCGGCGTGCCCTTCTGCAGACCTGTGGCTTCGGCCGCTTGCGATGTGACCGCACCGATCGGTGCCCCAGCCTCGCTGATGGGCGGCAGGATGGACGGATTCACACCCGCGGCTTCGAGCATTTCTGCCGACCAGTCTCGGCGCGCCATATCGAGCATCATGGTTGTCGAGGCAATCGTGCATTCCGTGCTGAATTCGCCGGAGAGGCAGAACGCCACATAATCCTGCATCTGCAACCAACGGTGCGCCTGGTCTAGGACGTCCGGGCGGTTCTGTCGAAGCCAGAGGAGACGATTCAAGGTATTGATGGGGTAGTTGTGATAGCCGGTGATCTCGAAAATCCGAGCGTCGCCGACGCGCCGTGCGACTTCCTGGCTCTGCGGCAACGTCCTCGAGCAATGCCAACTAATGAACGGGTAGAGCTGATGACCGTCTCGACTCAGGGGTACGCCATCCGCGCCAAAGCCGGTGCACGCGATGGCTCTAACCTGGCCCGGATCGCCGACTTTGCCCAGGCATTCGCGAATGCATTCACAGACTTTCCGCCAAATATCGTCCGCGTCCCAGATCAGCCAGTTCGGCGCCCCGTCCGGCTGGTGCACGGGTCCGTTACGGCGACCTGCGAGCGCCGCGAGCCGCCCGTCCGGTGTAAACAGGCCCGTTTTGATACCGGTGGCGCCTACGTCTACCCCCAAGAGCAATTCCGTCATGGTGCTTCCTCCGACGCCGCGGGCTTCAGTTTTAGCAGCAGTGTTTCGCCGGACTTCAACGGCACGGTGAAAGTTCGTTTTTGCGGCCAGCCGATGCGGGGGTCAAACAGGTCCTGGATATCGTATATCCAACCCAAATCCATGAGGCGTTCGCCGGTATCCTTCGCGTGAATGGCCAATAAATTCGGCCCAAAGTACATTGCATCGAGAAATTTCATGTGGGATTTTCGGGAATAAATCGGCAATTCGAGCACCTGCAGAATCTCGCGAAGGAGGTTCGCGGATAGCCCGGGCTCGGCAATATACACCGAGGTCCAGCCCGCCTCGAGGAATTCCATCGCCACGCTGGTCCGCCCCGATTCGGCATACTTCGCCAGGATGTTCGTATCCTCTTTTTCCTCGTCAATATAGAAGAGGGGTTGCCACTCTTCGGCCGTGCCGAACGTATCGTCTTTGTTCAACCAGCGACCGGCCAGATCATATACCGAACCCGCTCGCGCGGGCTTGTCGAACGCCTTCACTTTGATGTGCGTGGTCGCACTGATGTTTTCTTCCGAAGGGGTCTCGTCGAAGTAGCCGCTGGCGTATAACCACAAGGCGGTCGCCTTTTGTTCTTTCAAGGTCGCGTGGAGCTTCTCGCGATTCTCCCGCGGCAAATGGAAGGCATTTACGAAGAGATACACGGTAGCCGGCGGCACGTGGTTACTCAGTACATCTTCCAGCAGATAGAATTGTGTCGGCACGCCGGTGCCGATCGCGGCATCGCGCGCTTGCAGGAGCAGAGGCGTATTGGCGGCGTCGGAGCACTGCTGATAAAAGCGGCTTTCCTCGTCCACAACTACCGCAAGAGTGGGGCGTTCAGAAGGCTTAATATCGTAGACGCCAGAGGCCGGCGCCTCGGCTGAATCGGTTGCGTCAGGCGTGGAAAGCTTCCGATAAATCTCCCGCATCGCGCCGAACCGTTTCCACATCTCGGCGTCGTGTAACGAGCCGGTGCCGTCCAAGTCCGTCCACCACAGTCCGGCGCCGTGGGTAACCGCCGCCGCGAAATTCCGCCGTTGTACGTTATAGACGTCTTCGGGTTGCAGCCCGGCCATATGGGTGAGCACTCCTGAGGCCGGGTCCTTTGCGATGCCCGTCCGCGTGTCGTCCATAACGAACCATTGCTTCTTATGTCGCAAGACGCTGTCGATTGGCCCGGCAAAACCGCCCGCGTCACCCAATCCGCGGTCGAAATAAGAGACCGGGCCGACGAATCCATCAATGTGCGGACTCTCGAGCAGGCGCATGAGCGCGAAATGGCCGCTTTCGTTATTCTGGCTCTCGAACGAATATCCATAGGGAACGATGACCAGGGCTTGCCGACCGGCGGCTTCCTTCACGCTTGCGCCCAGTTTCTCGATCGCGGCGGCAGTGCTCTGGGACGCGTACCGACGGAAATCCTCCTGGGCACGGCGGTCCGCTCCGGCGAAGAAGATCGCGCGCGTGTCGTCGTTCTCCGGCCTCGGTGGGATTGGGGCACTATCGAGCTCGACTTCCGTGTTATCCCACGCCTCACGAAGCTTGGCGTCGTCGGGATATTGATAATGCAACCAATGGCGGAATGCGGTCACATTTTCGGGAGAGACGTCGTGCCCTTTATCCAGGCTCCAACGCCCCTCCTCTAAGGCCGCGAGGACGTAGCCTACGATCTGGTCCTTCATTTCCGAGTCGCGTAGCGTGCCGATCAGTCGCGCCAAAGCCGCTGACGCATCCTGTTGCCAAGCGGAGGAGGCCGGCGACGCGTAAAGGAGCTTCTGCTCCTCGAACGTAACGACCGATTCAGGGTGGGCCGTCAGCCATTCCGCAGGCGCATCTAATCGAATGTACAGGAGAAGTTTCGCCTTGGGCTGCGCCGCCATAACCAGGCGTAGTCGTTGCAATACCGCTTCGCGCTCGGGTTGCTGCGAGTTCCAGGAGAGCGGGACAGAGATTACGAACTGTACGATTCCGTTCGCGGCGGCCATAGCCAACTCTTCGGCAACGATGCCGAGGTCCGCAGTCGGACCCGTGTTGACAAAGAAGAACAGTGGAGGTTCGTAGGGCGGATTCTCGGGCGTCGCGACGTCCGGTATCGGCGAGCCACCGATAGTGGTCGCGTTTCGGTCCGAAGACTCCGGTACCGGGCTGGTAACTTTGCCCACCCATAGCCCGGCAATGATCGCGATGAATATGAATAGCCCCACCGTGACGAGGCGCAAGTAGATACCGAAGGCGTTGACTGGACCCGTTCCTGACATGAGCTCTCGATTCGAATATCGGTTTGACTGACTTTAGAGGGGAGTGATGCCTATCCAGCCGCCAAAATCGCCCCGCTCGCCGGTCTCCTCAGCGCGGAAGATTTGCTTGGCGAGAAACTCCAGCACGCCGGCGGGCGCATCAAGGACAGTTTCTGTTATGTCCGACGTTTGCAGCGAAGCCAGCAGCGTTCCCTCGGAATACACTTCAACGTGGGTTAGCCCCACATCAGGATAGCAATTGGCATGTGTGACCCGCAACTTGCGGCCATCGCTGCGATACCAAGCGCGGCCAGACATGGGTCGGACGCGGCATCCCCGGAATTCGACGGGCCGATACCAACCGTCGTCGGGAAATTCCACCCCGGGGAAGAACATCCGGTCTTTCCGCACCAGATGCCAGAATCGGCACTGCGCCACACCGCTCTTTCTCGTTTGCCTCCGATAGCGGAACGCCTTCGGAAGATACGCTGCGCTGTGTCGCCAGGCACGTACATGCGAGCGCAACTTCCAGAATTCCCCGTCGAGAACGGCCCGTCCAATCGCACGCAGTTCGCCCACTTTGGATGCCGGGATTACAACCAAGGACGTAGACCATGGGAAATGGCGTAAGATTATATAAAGCCGGTTGCGGGCATTGTAAAAATACTTGTCCTGGAATCGTTCGGGCCGGCCCAAGGTCGCGCTGAACTTGTGGTATACCACGGCTTCGGGGCAGGTCCAGATTTCGTAGCCCGCGTTCCAGAGACGCAGGCCCAAGTCCAGGTCTTCGAGGTAATATTCGAAGTCTTCCTCTAGCAAACCCGTTTTCTCGAGTGCCGATCTACGCAGAAACAGTGCCGCCCCACTAGCCCCGATCACCGCCTGCGGCGCACTCCAATGCGGTCCGTCCAGCCGTCCGAAGGCCCGGTCCCAGCCGCAGCCGATGATCGAGCATTCGAGTCCTAGCGAGTTGATAAGGTTGCGATGGTGATAGAAGAGTATCTTCGGATTCAATGCCCCGATTTCCGGGCGCGCCTCCGCCATTTGGACCAATTTCGCAAGGGCATCCGCCTGAATAATCGTGTCATTGTTAAGCAGCACGATATAGTCCGCGTCCGTCTCCAGGATTTTGCGAAGCCCGACGTTGTTGCCTTTCGGCCAACCGAGATTTCCGGAACAGACCACAATTTCGACACGCGAGTCACTTCCGAATGTTTCGCGGACGTATTGGACCGAGCGGTCCGTACTGGCGCCATCTACCAGCAGGACGCGGAGACTCTCGTAGGTGCTGGCCAAGAGGGACGGAATACATTCTTTCAAGTGCTCCTGTCCGTTCCAGTTCAAAACCAGGACGTATACTGAGGGTGACGGCATAGCTGGCAGTATAGCAAGTCGGTTCGGCCGCCCTGGAATTGAGTGCGTACGCAGTCAGATTGGATTCATTGACCACATCGGGCGCTTTACCTATACTCAGACTACTGGCCCTAGCCATTGTCGGCGCGAGTAGTTTCGGCATGATGATTCGGTGCTTGATAGAACCGATGGAGGCATTATTTTGTGAAAATCCGTTTCTCGCGCCATGCCAGAAGGCGATTGAAACTCTACAAGATTTTGGAGGCCACCGTTCGCGAAATTTTGATAAGGAAGCAATTTGACCCGGGTCCTCACGCTCTTGTGGAAAAGGTAGAAGGACAAAGGTATCCACTCAAAATCGTGGTCATCGTGGAAAAGGAAATCACGGTTGTGACAAACTATCCGCTGAAGAAAGCGAGGGTGCAATGAAAGTATACTACGATGATGAGGTAGACGCCCTATATCTCAAGCTGAGTGATGATCTCCCCGAGGGAGTGGTGGAGTTGGCGGAGGGTGTTAATTTGGACACCACGTCCGATGATCAGATCGTGGGTATCGAAATCCTGACTGCCTCCAAGAAACTGGATCTCCGAACCGTTCTGTCGTATTCGCTGGAAGTTGACAAAGACCTGATAACGCGCTGAATGCTGACGGTTCTGCTAAGCCTTCGGCCTAGCCTTGATCAGATTCAGCGCCGCTCCGGCCTTGAACCACTCGATTTGATTCTTATTGTACGAATGGTTGGCAAGAATCTCTTCCGTTGACCCGTCGGTGTGGTGTAGGACTAGCCGCAGTGGTTTGCCCGGAGCGAAATCTCTTAGGTCAACAATCTCGATCGTGTCATCTTCCTGGATTTTCTCGTAGTCCACCGGATCGGCGAACGTCAACGCGAGCAGGCCCTGTTTTTTCAGATTGGTTTCGTGAATGCGCGCGAATGATTTCACCAGAATGGCCCGAACGCCCAAATGTCGCGGCTCCATGGCCGCGTGCTCACGCGAGGACCCCTCGCCGTAGTTCTCGTCGCCAACCACGATCGTTTCGATGCCCGCCTCCTTATAGGCCCGCTGCACTTTGGGCACTTCGTCATATTGCCCGCTCAGTCCATTCTTCGCCTTGCCGGCTTCTCCGGTGAAGGCGTTGACCGCGCCGAGGAACATGTTATTCGAGATATTATCGAGATGGCCTCGGTACTTCAGCCACGGGCCGGCCATCGAGATGTGGTCCGTCGTGCATTTCCCCTTTGCCTTCAGCAACACGCGCAAATCCTTCAGGTCCGTGCCTTCCCACGCCGGGAACGGCGCCAATAGCTGCAACCGATCCGAATCCGGACGCACCAAGACTTCCACCTCAGTCCCGTCCTTTGCGGGCGGCACATAGCCGGTCTCTTCGACGGCAAAACCCCGCTCGGGGAGTTCGTCTCCACTCGGCGGATTCAGTTTCACGGGTTTGCCCTGGGTGTCCTTGAGTGTGTCGGTCAACGGATTGAACGTGAGGTCGCCGGCCAAAACGAGGGCCGTCACCAATTCCGGCGACGTGACAAAGGCGTGTGTATTCGGATTGCCGTCATTCCGCTTCGCGAAATTGCGGTTGAATGAGGTGATGATCGAATTCTTCGGCTGATCCTTGCCGTGGTGGCGCGCCCACTGTCCAATACAGGGGCCGCAAGCATTGGCCAGCACTACACCCCCGATAGCTTCGAACTCCTTAAGGAGGCCGTCCCGCTCGACCGTAAAGCGTACCTGTTCCGAGCCGGGCGTGATGGTGAATTCAGACTTGGCCTTGAGTCCTTTCTGCCGGGCCTGCCGCGCCACGGAGGCCGCGCGCGCCAAATCCTCATACGAGGAGTTCGTGCAGGAGCCAATCAATCCCACTTCGAATTTCGCGGGCCATTCGTGCTTCCGCACGGCTTCCGCAAACTTCGAAATGGGCCACGCCAAGTCCGGGGTGAACGGTCCGTTAACGTGCGGCTCCAATTCCGACAAGTTGATCTCGATGATTTGATCATAGAATTCTGCGGGAGTCGCGTAGACCTCGGGATCAGGCCGTAGATGTTCCCTAACCCGCGCCGCCGTGTCCGCCACGTCGGCGCGCTCGGTGGCCTTGAGATAGCGAACCATCGAGTCGTCGAACGCGAAGACGGACGTGGTCGCGCCGATTTCGGCGCCCATGTTACAAATCGTGCCCTTGCCCGTGCACGAGATGCTCTCCGCGCCTTCGCCGAAATATTCGACAATGCTGCCGGTGCCGCCTTTTACCGACAGAATACCGGCTACTTTCAGAATAACATCCTTCGGCGAGGTCCAGCCGCTCAATTCGCCTGTCAGGTGTACCCCGATCAGCTTCGGAAACTTCAATTCCCACGCCATACCGGCCATGACGTCCACTGCATCCGCGCCGCCGACGCCGATCGCAAGCATTGCGAGACCGCCCGCGTTCGGAGTGTGCGAATCGGTGCCAATCATCATACCGCCGGGAAAAGCATAGTTTTCGAGGATGACCTGGTGGATGATGCCCGCGCCCGGCCTCCAGAATCCGATGCCATATTTCTTGGAGACCGAGGCCAGGAAATCAAAGACCTCCTTATTCTGCGTGAGCGCGTCGGCGAGATCTTTTTTCGCCCCCACCTTGGCCAGGATGAGATGGTCGCAGTGCACCGTTGTCGGCACTGCCGTCTTCGGGATCTGCGCCTGCATGAATTGCAGCAGGGCCATCTGTGCCGTCGCATCCTGCATGGCTACCCGGTCCGGCGCGAAGTCCACATAGGAATCACCGCGCGTGTATGCCTGTTTCGGCGCGCCGCCAAACAAATGGGCATAGAGAATCTTCTCGGACAGAGTGAGCGGCCGTCCCACGACCTTCCGCGCCGCCGCCACCCGTTCGGGCAACCGTCTATACATGGCTTGAATCATGTCAAAATCAAATGCCATCTAGGCACCTCACTCTCACTTCGTTTTCCAACCCCCAACATATAGTATAACGCTGGCGGTACGCCGGACAAATCCGCAGCCAGCCCAAAGGCGACTCGCAATATGGAGTGCGGTGGCTGCGACACCGCTTTTGGTTGGCGCGGAGCGCTTTGGACAAGTCACGCCAGGCGTAATAAGAGTGACTCCACTTGGGCGTGAACGTGGGTCGGCTCCGCCACGAGTCAAAGCAGCGTCACAGCCGCCACACTCCATATGAATCCACGCCGGCGTCTTATGTCCGGAACTTGAGCGTTCTTGAGCGGACAGGGCTAGAAGCGGGGGTGAACGGGTCGGTGGCTCAGTCCAGAATGCAGTTCTCGCCGGTGAGTTGGGTGCTCTTCTCGGTGTACTGATGAAATTCGATCCGCACTCCGCTCGGATCGGCGGTCCAGGCTTGCCAACTGTGGTCCGCGCCGAGCTTCTTTTCCGTGACGGCGTATCCTTGTGCGGTGAGATGGCGGCGCACGGGGTCAATGTCGTGCACCTCGAAGCACATGTGGCTGATCGGAAACTTTGCGTTCGGCTGAAGCTCGTCTTGCCGGAAAACTTCGATGTAACTGTTTTCCGCTACCTCCAAATAGAAACCGACCGTTTTCCCGCCCCGAATAAAATCGAAAGCCTTCTTTAGCCCTAAGCCTGAACAGTAGAATCTTTCAGTCGCATCCAAGTCCGTCGCCCCGATACACACATGAGCTAAGCGCTTGATCATTGGTTTGTTTCCTTACGGGGTACAAGGTATAGGGTCTAGCGAATTCCGGTCAATCTGCGGCCATCCGTCCGGTCCGTGCCATCCGCGTTCTATTCAGTGCGCGAAAGGCGGACAAATCGGAAATCCGCAATCCGCAATCGGATCACGCCTCGCGCAGGATGCCGCCGCGTTGCTGGCTGAGGCGGATACCCTGGAGCATCATGTTGAGTTCTTCCGGGTTGTCGGAGATGGCCATGGCGGTTTCGAGGCTGATCAGTCGCGCCCGGACCAACCCGTACAGACTGTCATTGAAGCCCTGCATGCTTTCTTCGCGACCCTGTTGCATGGCCAACGGAATCTGCACGATCCGATTTTCTTTGATCAGCTTTCGCACGGCGGGTGTTACGAACATCACTTCACAGGCGGGCACGCGTCCGCTGCCGTCGGCGCGTGGCAACAATCGCTGGCACATCACCGCCTTCAGGTTCAGCGACAACTGGGAACGAATCTGATCCTGCTGATTCGACGGGTACAGGTCAATGATACGGTCAATGGTCTGCATCGTGTTGGCCGTGTGCAGTGTGCTGAATACCAGGTGCCCGGTTTCCGCCGCGCTGATGGCGGCCTGAAACGTCTCGATATCGCGCATTTCGCCCACGAGTATCACGTCCGGGTCCTGGCGCATGGCCGCCTTCACCGCCCCCGCGAACGACTGTGTGTCAATGGTAATCTCGCGCTGATTGATCACCGCCATCTTATCGTAATGGAGATATTCAATCGGGTCTTCGATGGTGATGACGTGGCATTTTCGGTGTTCGTTGATGTAGTCCACGATGGCCGCCAGCGTGGTGGACTTGCCGCTTCCGGTTGTTCCGGTAATGAGCACCAATCCACGGACCATCTGCGCGAAACGCTCGACCGCCTGGGGCAAGCATAGTTGCTCGAAATTCAGAATCTTGGTCTTGATGCGGCGCATAACGATCGAGATGTTGCCCCGCTGGCGGAACACATTGACGCGGAAACGTCCCACGCCTTTTTCGGTGAACGCCAAGTCAATCTCCCCGCGCCGGGAAAAGATTTCCTTCTGGTTCGGTGTGAGGATGATGTTCAGAACTTCCTCGACCTGTTCCGGAAGCAACGCATCGCCTTCCAGGGGGGTCAAGTCGCCGTCCACACGGAAATACACCGGACTACTCATCTTGATGTGGATATCCGAGGCATCCCTCTGGACGGCCCGTTGCAATAGTTTTGCGAAGTCTTTCACGCTTTCTTTTTCCTTTTACGCATAAACGCCGGGATGCCTAAATCTTCGTCCGGATCGGACGGCGGATATGAGGCGACCGGTTGGATGGCAGGAACATCCTCTTCCGGGAAGAGATACTGGACCTGCGCCGCCGCCGGCCTCGCCGGCAATTCTGCCATCGGTTGCACTGCCATCCGTGCTTCTTCCTTGGTAGGCTCTGCGGATGCCTCCTCGGGCATCTCGAACGACCCAGCGCTCTCCGTTGCGGTCCGCTGAAATCCGGCTGCGATGACAGTTACCTGCAGTTCCGGCCGTTCCGCTTCGTCCACGACCGCGCCGAAGATGATGTTTGCGTCCGGGTGAGCCGCCTTCTTAACCGTGGTGACCGCATCAAGCACTTCCCGCATCGCCAGATCGCATCCGCCCTTGATATTGACGATGACGCCTTTCGCGCCGTCAATACTGGACTGGTCGAGTAATGGGCAAACAATCGCTTCGGATGCGGCGCGCACCGCGCGTTGCTCACCTTCTGCCGAGCCGATACCCATCAGGGTACGCCCACGCGTCTGCATGATTGTCCGTACGTCCGCGAAGTCCACGTTGATCAAACCGGGCACCGTGATGACCTCCGAGATAGCTCGAACGCCGTTGTGCAATACTTCATCGGCCTGGCGGAACGCGTTCAGAAACGACATATTGGAATGCTGGCAAAGCGCCGCAACTCGATCATTGGGAACCACGATCAGGGCGTCCACCTGTTCTTCCAAGCCTGCCAACCCGCGCTGGGCGTTCAACATGCGTTCGTTCCCTTCGAAACTGAACGGCAATGTTACAATCCCTACGGTCAGCGCCCCGGTGCTCCGGGCGACTTCGGCCACGATGGGGGTGGCCCCGGTACCCGTGCCTCCGCCCAGTCCCGCGGTAAGAAAGACCATGTCCGCTCCGCGCAACACCTCGGCAATCCGTTCCCGGTCCTCGAGGGCGGCCTTCTGTCCGATCTCCGGCTTCGCGCCCGAACCCAGGCCTCCGGTGATCTGAATGCCGATCTGCAATCGGGTGCCGGCGGGCGAATGGCGCAGCACCTGGGCGTCCGTGTTAATCGTGATGAATTCCACGTCCTTCATGCCGGCTTCGATCATCCGCCCGACCGCGTTACCGCCGCCGCCGCCGATGCCACAGACCTTAATGACGGCACGTTGATCGAAAGTCGTGAATTCATCTGAGATTCCGATGGTCATGGATTACTCTCCCCGGAATCCCGCTACCGGCGGGATTGCTCCGTTTCGTGCCGTAGGCCGAATCTTTCCTCCCACGGCGATACTACCACCTTTGACGTTCCCTTCACAATCTATCTGCAAAGTCATTTTCATTTGCAGGCGAGATCCCGGTCGAATCGCAAATCGAGATAATCGGCGCAGGCCAGTTCACCGCCCACCTGTCTCCACAGTACGTCGAGGCGACGCGCCTCCTCGACAAAATTCGACCGGCCCCATACGACGGTGTAGGGCAATTCGTCGCAATACATGCGCACGTTGTTCTCATGCAACGCGACGATTTCGGAGACGTTGACTTCCTGCGCCATCGTCGTCGTCATAAATGCTTCCCATACGGCCAACGCCGCAACCAGGGCCCGTTGAGACAACTGCCGCCCTGGCTCGACATAGCCCAAGTCCGGCGCCTCGCTGATAAACGGCCCGGTGGGCGGACTGCCCGCCGGCAATTCCCGAAGCACCACGCCCTCGCGGTCCAGTTCAAACATGCGATTATGCACCAGCAGCGTCGCAACGGCCACGCGTTCTTCGATTTGTATGTTCACCGTGTCCGGGAAAACGCGCGTCACGCGACAAGTCTTGACGTACGGCAACGCAAGGATGTTTGTGGTCACGGCCTCGGTGTCCAGAAGCAGCAAATTGTCTTCGCGGGAGAGACCGGACTTCACGAGGATTTCCTCTTCCCTCAACACGTTTGCGCCTTCCACCCGGATCGTCTTGACCAACAAGCTGGCGGACCGTTCCATGTAAAGGTAGAAGGCATACCCGCCTCCACCGAGGATGCCCAGGCATATGAACCCTTCCAGCGCACGCGTGAACCATCTCCGCTTGCGTCGTCGTCGGATCATAGGCGCCCTCGCACGGCTTCCATCAATGGCGTTCCGATACGGTTGATATTCCCCGCGCCGAGTATCAGCACGACATCGCCCGCCTGTAATTCCGGGACCAGTGTTTTGGGGACGTCCTGCATGTCTCTCACCAATTCCACGTGTCGGGCCCCGAGTTGCCGTGCGGAATCTACAATGAGCCCGGCATCCACCCCGGCCATGGGCTCTTCCCGCGAAGGATAGATGTCGGTAACGACCGCCCGGTCCGCCGTCGCGAGCACGCGTGCGAAGTCTTCAAAGAAGAACTTCGTGCGCGTAAACAGGTGCGGCTGAAATACACAGACCACGCGCCTCGGCTCGACCCAGCGCACCGCTTCGAGCGTGCTTTGAATTTCGGTGGGATGGTGGGCGTAATCCTCCACCACGGTAATCCCGGCGTGTTCGCCGACCACCTGAAGGCGCCGCCGCACGCCATCGTAAAGTTTGAGACCTTCCGCGATATGTGCGAACTTCATGCCGACGCACAACCCCACGGCGCACGCGGCCAGTGCGTTCCGCGCGTTGTGCACACCAATCCCGTTGAATGTAAGCGTGCCGAGCCGTCCGCACGGATGCAGCCGCTCATCGTTGCTGGCGACCTCGAGCCGAGTGCGCAGTCCCGTCAATTGCGAGGCCCTGGACTTCGCGGAATCGTGCGGGCACAGCGCGACGTTGGCGCCGGCCAGCGACGCGTGTTCGTCCAGTCCGTAGGTGATGCACAGGCTCTGGACCTCCGCGATGATGGAACGCGCATGGGGATCGTCGTAGCAGATGATCGAGTAGCCATAGAACGGCACAAGGTTGCAAAACTCAACAAACGCCCGCTTGATGTTATCCAGTGTCCCGTAGTATTCCAAATGCTCCGCGTCAATGTTTGTCACCACGCTGATCGTGGGATGCAGTCGCAGGAACGAGCCGTCGTGCTCGTCGGTCTCGGCCACCAGGAAATCGCCCGCCCCCCAGCGCGCATTGGTCCCGCTCCGATGCAGAATGCCGCCCACGATACTGGTGGCGCCGATGTTGGCGCGGTCCAGGATGGCGCTGATCATCGAGGTGGTAGTGGTCTTGCCGTGAGTTCCCCCAACCGCGATCGCGTTCGGCTTCAGTCGCATCAGGTCCGCCAGTAGTTCGCTGCGGTGCAGCACCGGGATTCGGCGCTCACGAGCGGCGATTAGTTCGACGTTGTCCTCTGGAACCGCCGCAGAAATTACGACGATCTCGGCCTCTCTCAGATTCGTCGCGTCGTGACCTTCATTGAATACCAGGCCGATTTCCTCGAGCCGTAACGTAATGTCTGAAGCTTTCAGGTCGGAACCCGAGACTTCGTAGCCGAGGTTGAGGAGAATCTCGGCCAAGCCGCTCATACCAATCCCGCCTACCCCAACGAAATGAATCTTCCGGCGTAGCCCGTTCAACGAACTCTCCCTCAACTATATCTTGTGGTGAGAGAGAGTATATCAGAGAGTCCGCCACAAGGGAAGGTGTTATATTCCAAAATTCACCAAACAATCGAAGGTTCGTAATCGTAATCGGGAATCGTAATCGAGCCTCGTGCTTGTGGGGCGTAATCGGGTCTTCGCTCCGAATGTGACCCCGGACCTTTCGGCAAACGATCCGTTCTCCTGGGGAGGTATATGGTGTGAATCACAAACAAGTTGCACGCTCCCGGCGAAGGAGGCTAACGCGTAACCGATTCCCCTTTGCCTCCTTCCCAGATTCCACCGGCATTGAACTTGTAACGATACGTCTCGCGCCCGGCCAAATCGGTGCTGATACCGGCATCCTCGGCGGCCGCCTCCGCCCGCGTAGCCTTGCGCGCGCCTTGATATACACGATAGCTGTATTCGATGTACCCGACGTACCCGCGCTCGGCTTGTCCGCTCCGAGTGACCGCGTTGGCTTCGAGCGGATGGAAGTTTTCGTAAACCTTCACTTCCTTGTAGTACTTGCCCTGAAGCCCTTCCGCTTCCTGGAATTTGATCTCACCTTGGCGGCTTTCCTGATTCATGCGTTTGATCTCCGTTTGGCCGACCTGCCGCAGCCGCGCGAAAACCTTATCCGAGGGTTCAACGTAGCCTTCCGGCTTCTCGCGGACCCCAAAATCCACCAGCACCTTATTCATCACCTCATTGGGTGTCCGCTGACAACCACACGCCACTAATACGCCGAAGGCCAACACTACCGCTCTCTTCACCGTCAGACTCCCTTCCGAACACGAACGTTATTTGGATTGCCCCCACATCGTAGACCAACAATAGAATCCGTTCAACCTGACCGGTCATTACCGTAGGGGCGGCCCCGTGTGGCCGCCCTCCCCGCTGGTCCCCTTTACGCAGGCATTTCGAAGGGGTCGTGTGCGTTTCGCAGGCTGACTTGCAGATTGGACGTTAGCTTCTGGCGTAAGCGCGCATACTTCGGGTCGTCAATGAGGTTATCGAGTTGATACGGGTCCTGGTGGTTGTCAAATAGAAGCCACGGACCCTCCTCGCGCACGGCGTAAGTATAGCGTTTGGTTCGCAGACCCCGGAAGATTGGTGCAGGATGTTTCTCGCCGCCGGACGCGTTCTGCTTCGAGATGTGCATGATGAGTTGGGACGCGGGATCGGGTCCGCGCCCGCCGCGCATATGGGCTGAGAAATCTTTGCCGGCGCAACGGATCGGGATATTTAGTCCGGCCAGGCTGCACAATGTCGGCATGACGTCAATCGTGCCGAACAACGCGTCTATTTTGGCGCTATCTCGACGCATGCCCGGTCCCCGCAGCAAGAACGGCACGCGAATGGACTCCTCGTAGGGTTGCCGCTTGCTGCCCAAGTCGTGCGAGCCCATCATCGAGCCGTGATCGGAACTGTAGACGAGGATGGTGTTGTCGGCCAAGTCCAATTCTTCGAGCGTCGCCAACAGTCGGCCCAGTTGGTCGTCAATAGCGCTGATGTGCGCGTGATAGCCTTGGTGCGTCGCCCCGTCCGGTATGTGCAATACGTGGTCGCCTTCGGTCTTAAACCCGTCGTCCATCACTCGTGCATTCGGCCGGAGCGGCAACGAACCCACCGGATACATTGCCAACTTGTCGGGAGGGGCATCTGTGAAATTGGAGTGAGGTGGATTCCAGGATATCATCAGGAAGAACGGTTGCCGGCGGTTTTCGCGGATGAACTCCACCGCTTGGTCCGTCATCAGCGTAGCGTTGTAGCCTTTCGGGGCGACCGCCGGCGAGTCCTTCGGAAAGTATGAACTCTTGTCCCAGTGGACGTTCGTGTCCGACCAAATCAGCGAATCGTGGAATCCGAACGGTTCCGCGCGCGTCCCACCGAGGTGCCATTTGCCGATGTAACCCGTGTGATATCCGGTCTGTTGGAATACTTTCCCAATCGTGACCTCGTCCGGACTGAGCGGAATGCCATTGTCAATCACCCCGTGTTGGTACGGCCACCGTCCCGTCAGCAAAATCGCCCGGTGCGGCGAGCACACGGGATAATTGCTGATGCAGTGCGTGAACTCGACGCCGTCCGCCGCGAGTTGCGCCATGTGCGGCGTCTTCACCGACGGCATCTCCGTGAAAGACATGGACTGCCAGCGGTGCTCATCGCTGAACGCGTAGATAACATTGGGCCGCTGCTGACGAGAAGCGCGAGCGGATGATCCCGCCAAAACCGCCGCGGCCGCAGCGCCCAGAAAGCTTCGCCGAGGTATTTGATGGTCCGGTCCCATTTTACTCTTCCGCATAAAATCTCTCCCTGTCCCATTCTCATCCTATCGAATTGCAACGTTTCCTTCCACGCGGCGCACCCGTCACTCGTCACTCGGAACTCCACCGTTGACTGTCCGGTACCGAATCATTACACTCCCGTTTCATGAAAATCGCAGTCCTGGGGGCCGTCTGTTTTGACGAGATTTTCCCGGTCGAAGGCCCCAAACGCGAGAGTTTCGGCGGCATTTTGTACAACGCGGCCGCTTTTTCCAGCGTTCTGGACGACGGCGACTGGGTGGCGCCGGTCTCGAACGTGGGGGAGGATCGATACGAGGCCGTGCTCGATCAATTCCGCCCCTTGCCCCACGTAGATATCGCCGGATTGAAAAAATGCCCCGGGAAACTGACTCACGTCAACCTGACTTGGAGAACCGCGTCTTGGCGCGACGAGGCAGTCTGGAATCGGATGCCGCCGTTCAAACCGGATGACCTCAAACCGGCCTTGGACTGCGACGCCGTTCACATCAATTTCATCAACGGTACCGAACTGGAGCTGCCGACGTTACGCGCGTTCCGACCCTCATTTGATGGAATCATCTCTCTTGACGTCCACAATCTCATTTCTCGTTTCGACGCGGATGGCAAGCGCGAGATCGTCGGTCTGCGCGATTGGAAGGATTGGTCGCCTTTCGTGGACACGTGGCAATGCAACGAGTTCGAGCTGGCCTCGATGTTTGGAAAGGAATTCGCCGCGAGGCGCGACTATGCGCTCGGAGCGAAGGAAGTCTGTCAAGCGGGGCCACTGGCAACCGCGATCACGCTCGGCAATCAAGGCGCAATCACCGTGTACCGCAAAGAGAACGAGTATTTCTGCGTGGATATTGACGTGCTTCCGCCGAGAAAGGCCGTGGACACCACCGGCTGCGGCGACAGCTTTTCCGCAGGGTTCCTTCTCGGCATGCTAACATATGATGATCCCGCCACGGCCATCGCCTGCGGCACCATTGTCGCCGGCGTGAATGCGCGCTATTCCGGAATTGGCCGATTGCCCGAAGCCGAGGGCCTGCTGAAGACGCCGCGCACGCACTTCCGAGTCTACGACGGCAAGCCCACAGACTGGCCCGGCGAACCCATCTGAGCCCGAATCGCGTTTCCGGTACAAGTTACTGCGCGAAGTGGTAGTAGAAACTCTCAGGCTTTCCGCAACTCTTGACGAGTTCGCGGTGAGACACCGGGAACGAAAAGGCCTCTCCGCCGTTCAGCGAAAGGGCGATTCTTTTGAATTTGGCGTTGGGGGTAATCCTGGCCCGATACCGCATGTCGGCGATCTCAAAAGAAAACCAAGTCAGCTTTCCATCTTCGAAACGGTACCTCAAAATGTGTCCCTCACGATCGTCGAGACTGCCGCTCATCAATGCGCCCCCCAACGACGTGACGAGGTCCGGCGTTAAGACAGACAACGCATAAGGCGCGTCGTCAAAGAAAACCGCTACGTTCGGAAGCGGCTCGGTGGACCCGCGGGCGCGCCACACGTAAACACGCTCATACACGGTGCCGAAAAAGCCGCTCCGGTGTCCAACAAAGATAAGGCCGCCCGCATAGCCCGCGCGATGCTGGCAAATCGCCTGCACCGTACCGTAAAGGACCAAAGCCAATAAGGCCACGACGGCCACACCGACTAGCCATCGTCTGATCGCGATTCCGTTCATACTTCATACTTGTAACTTCATACTTCACACTAGTCCCAGCGCCGCGTTGATGACCAGTTGCACGTCCACCGCGTTGACGTTGCCGTCGCGGTTGATGTCGCTGTTGTAACCGGTGTCCAGTCCCAGCGCGTCGTTGATGACCACCTGCACGTCCACGGCGTTGACGCCGCCGTCGCTGTTGACGTCGGCGGGCTGGCCGCAGTTGGCGACGTCGCTATACAGGTAGCCGGCCTCAAGCACCACGGGCTCGCCGCAGGTCTCGACGGTGATAGCCACGGCGGGTTGGTCGTCCGTTGCACCGGCATCATCCGCCGCCGGCGCCTGGGAAATCTGGAGTTCGTTCGAACTCACGAACTGGATGGCACTGGTCGGAATCTCGGCGTCGCCAAACCAGACGCGGGTGCCGCCTTCGCGGAAATTGCTGCCCGATAAGATTACCTCATTCGCGCCGTCGCAGGGGCCCGATGCGGGTTCTGCGCTCGACACCGTAGTGCCGCAGTCGGGTGTCAGGTACAGCGTCCGCGATACGATCGTGTTGTCGAAAATGGTCAGGTCCGTGGACTGCGGGACGATGTAGCCGGCGGCGGATTGCACCTGGAAAGTAAATGTGCCGTTGGCGGACAGGTCGGTCAGCAGGTATTCGCCTTGGCCCGTATGTGGCACCTCCCAGGCGCCGACCATAATCGTGGCGTCGGTGATGCGGCGATAGTTGATGGCGTCTTCGAGAACGAGGAGCGCATTTCCCGTGCCCAGACTGGGGTTCCCAAAAGTATCCACGGTGGCCTGTCGGGACTCGGTCGCTGGGGTACGCGCCCCATACTGATCATAGGCGTACACGGTCCAAGTATACGTGGCGCCGTCTCGCAGATCGTTCCGGTCGTAGCCGTCGCCCGGAGACGGGAACGCGTGGAAACTGGATTCGAGACCGTCTATGCGAATGACCGGCATGCCTACCAAGTCCGGCACGAGTTCCAGGGTGTACGTGACGTAGCTGCCGTCAGGGTCCTCCGTCGGCTGCCAGTGGAAGATTGCAGTTTCACTGATCGTCACGTTGTTGCCGGGGTACAGCAAGCCAAACGGCGCGGGCGCCGCATTTTCCCCGGCCGGCGGGCGATATACAAACGTATGCGCGGGCGGAGCGAAGTCGCCCAACTCGTTTCGCGCAAAGTAGGTCACATCGTAGCGGCCCGGCTGCGCGAAACTCTGGATAGACATGCGCTGAGCGCTCCAGGAAAAGCCCGTCGTAGACTTCACGCCCCCATCCGGCGAAATGCGGAGCAGACCTTCCAGGCTAACCTGTTCCGATTGTGCCGGGGTATTGACCGTGTAGTCCGGGGGCTTCACTTCGACCCAGACTAGGGCCAACTCTTCTCCCGGATTGTTCAGCGTGGCGGAGATGGCCGGCGCCTCCGTTCCGCCGGCCGTCAACGTAATGGTGGAAGAGGCCGCGTCAAATGTCATCTGCGTGGCGTTGAATTCTCCGCCGAATCCGAGCCGGACGGAAGCAGCCAAACGCCCGTCTTCGGCCGGCGGCGGGTTAGGCAGCAGCTTATTCGTCCCCGTACCGTCGCTGTTGTCGTCCAGCAGCGCATGTTGCTTGCCGGAAGTCGCGCCGGGAACTCCGCTCACCTGACCGGGCTGCCCCGTATAATTGCGCAACAATTCCGAGGTTTCCTCGAACGCGACCTTCAAATTTTTGCCGAGACCCAGCGCGCCAAACATCTGCGACACGAATAGTTCTCCATCGCGTATCGGGCGATTATTCGCGTCGTAACCTTCAACCGGCCCTTTAAAGGACACCTCGTCGGCCGCGGCGCTGGAAACCACTATCCGGCGAGGCTGGTCGTCCGGCAACTGAGATAGTTCGTCCATGAATGATCCGGAATAGCAGGAACCGTCCACGATTATCACCGGCTTCTGTTTAGCGGCCAGCCCGGCGCCGTCGTTGCCAAGGTTCACGGCCAATTGGTCCAGCCACGTATCCAAGTCGGGAGGCGTGAGCACATCGTGGGCCGAACCTGCGGTCCCGCTGTACACATGGAACTTGTTCGGCTCTCCGTGGTTGACCAGGATGATAAACAACGGCGCAGGCGCGGCGCGCATCTGGGTACCGGCCCAGTTCTTAATCTTGTCTTGAATGCCCGATTTCGTGAGCGGTTCATGAAACCCGTCGCCCACCGCGATCATCGGATCGAAGTGGATAATGTGCTCGGGGAAGAAACCGGTGGCTTCGAGATTCTGCCGGACCCGGCTGATGGTCAACTGGTGATGGGACAGACCGCTGTTGCTGCTGATCCGACCTGTTATGAGGATGGCGTAACCCGCCACTGCCTGAACGACCACCGTACTCGGCGTTGACTCGGAGCGTTCAAATGCTGAGTCCCCGTCGAATTTTGCCTGAACCGTCCAGGAACCGGGTTGGCTGGGCGTGAAGTGGTCCGTGTATCCACGCGCATTGTCCACATTGACCGTGTGTTCCGTATTCAAAACGCCGGCCACAAGATAGCGCACGCGGATAGGCTTACCAGCCAGGGTTGCCGGGGGCGAAGAAGGATTCGAGTCGAACACGCCCTGGATATCAATCGGGTCTCCCTGGCGGACCACACGCGGCGTCACACTCAGGAGAAGCCGCGTGGGCAACGTGCCGCCCGAGGCCACATTGATGTAATTCAGCTTCGTTTCATCATCGAAACCGTTGCCATTGGACACGGTCAACTTGACCGAGTATACCCCCGGCGTCGCGTACTCGAATGACGGATTCTGATTCGTGCTGTCCACGCTGCCGTTGTTGTCAAAATCCCAGGACCAGGCCGTGGGAACATTCGTGGACTGGTCGGTGAATTGTACCAACAAGGGTGGAGGTCCGCTCGTGCGGTTCGCGGTAAAGGCTGCGACCGGGGCCAAGCCTTCGGCAAAGCCGGTGAAATTTGCGCTCTTGGCGGTCGAATCGAGCGTGTTGCCGGCCAAATCCGTTACCCCGGTGGTCGAGACCGTTACCGTATAGCTGGCGCCGGGCGTCATGGCATTCACGGTTACGTCGGCTGTAGCCGCATCTATATCCGTCACCGCGCTCGCGGTTAACAGCGTCCCGCTCCCGCTAAACGTGTAATAACTCGGCGAAAGAATCTTGGCGGTAGCCATCGCTTCGCTGTACGTTACGCGGACCACCGTGCTGCTTCGAGCGGTGGCGCTCTGCACCCGCGGTTTCACGCGGTCCAGCGTAATCGTAATCGTGTCCGCTGTAGATTCATTACCGGCCGCGTCCCGGGCGGTGACGGAATACGGATTTGTACCGTCACTGAGGGTGGCGGAATACGTCCAGTTCGTTCCGCCCGGTGTGTAAGTCACGCCGCTAGTCGAACCATTAACGTGAATTTGCGCGGTATCCGACGCACACGCGCCCTGCAAGGTCAAAGCGGCGATGTTGGTTAGATAATCTGCTCCACCGTTGGTAGTGATGACCGGCGCATTGGGCGCCGCGGTGTCCAAAGTTATCGTGATCGTATCGGGCGCGGACTCATTTCCGGCGGCGTCCAGCGCGGTAACGTTGAAGGTGTTGGCACCCTCGCTAAGGGTACCGCCGTAAGTCCAAGAGGTTTGACCTGCCGCGTACGTGACGCCCGTGGTCGTGCCGCTGACACGTATTTGGTTCGTGTCGGGCGCGCATGTGCCTTGGAGCGAGACGGGTGTCTGGTTTGTGGCGTAATCATTGCCACCGTTGCTGGTGATGGTGGGCGACGCGGGCGGTGTCACATCGAGCGTGACCGTGATGCTGTCGGCGCTGGAAGCGTTCCCGGCGTCGTCCACGGCCACGACCGAGAACACGTTTGCTCCCACGCCCAAGCTGCCGCTGTAGCTCCAAGCCGTGCTTTCGGGCGTGTACGTAACCCCCGTGCTCGCGCCGTTCACGAGTATCTGTGCGGTGTCCGAAGCGCACGTCCCTTGCAGATTCACCGCACTTTGATTGGACGTGAAATTATTGCCGCCGTTAGTCGTGATTACGGGAGAAGCCGGCGGCACGCCGACACCCGTGAAATTGACAGAACTTCCACCGGGGTCCAGATAGTTGCCGGCGAGGTCCACTGGACCGTTGGTTCCCACCATGAGGGTATAGCTCGCGCCGTTAGCCATCTCGTTAACGGTCAAGTCCACCGTGGTCGCGCTTACGCGCGTCGCGCTTGAAGCGGCCACGGGTACGGGACCGCCCAGGAAATCGTAAAAGCCGGCACTCGTCAGGTCGGCGTTGTTCCTCATGTCTTCGGCAAAGACGACGCGCACCGTAGTACTGTTCGTCGCCGTGGCGCTCATGACGAACGGCTGCGCGGTATCCAATACGATCAATATCGTATCCGGCGCCGTCGTGACGCTGGAGGGGTCCACCGCGACGACTTCAAACACATTGTCGCCGTTCACCAGCGTTCCGCTGAAACTCCAGGTCGTCGCGCCCGGTGCATACGTCACTCCTGTCGTGGAGCCATTGACGCGAATCTCCGTCGTATTCAGATGGCACGTGCCTTGAAGCACCAAACCGGAATCATTAGTCGCATAGTCCACGCCCGGACCGTTCCCGCCGTCCGTAGTGATTACCGGGGGCGGCACCGTCGCCGGGGTCCGGGACGCCTGGTACGTACCACCATACGCGCCCATGTTGATGCGGCCACCGTTCGGGGTCGGTTCGTCGTTTACCGGGTCCGCGGGGTCGCCCGCGTCTATGCAAGGGCTGTCCGCAGCATCCGGCGTGAACGCGCCGCCGTGCCAACTTCCTGACGTACTGGCCAAATGCAAATCATCGTCCTCATCTCCTGGTGTGTTGTTGGCCCCGTCCCGATCCAAAAGCACCGGATCCGTACTTATGCTGTTGGTATCCAGCCCCGTTGCTGCTTGCCACTCTGACAACGTGGCCCGCACTTCGGAGCTCGACCTGCCCACAAACGCGCCGCCTGTGGCGAACAGGTCATTGTAGTTCGACGCAGCAATTCCGTAACCCCCGCCCCACTTCACAAGTTCATACACGCAATGCTGTTCCCACGCTGTCGCCCAAACGATGTTATTCCGCAGGGTCAGTGAACCATAGTTCAGTTCAATCTGATTGCCCCCATTGTGACAGACTGTGTTGTTCTCCATCGTGGCAAAGAAAGAAGTCGAAGTATCGATATCTGTACCTCCAATCGTAACGCCCGTGTATGTGTTGAAATCCACCAGGTTATGATCTAGCGTGACATAGGCAGATTCGAACACCCTTATTCCGTAGTAGTTGGCGTAAACGCGGCAGCCGGAAATGACGCACCGATCGCTATCCCAGACTTCGATCCCAACATTCGCGCCTTTAATCCATAGGTTTTCAAATCCTATATATGGAGCGTTGTTAAGGCCGATTGCCCGCCAATACCTGTATTCAAAGTTGATCAGTGAGCCTCCCGGAATCGTTGAACCCACGAAACTGACCGTCCCACTCGCACTGCCTGCGTCAGCCGAGCCCAACGTGATACTAGCCGACGCGTACGTGCCTGTGTCTACGTACACGACATCCGCCGGCTCCAGATCATATCGGTCAATGATGGCTTGAATGGTTAGTTTCGGTGTGCCAGGAGTAGTGCCATCATTGAAGTTGTTCCCCGGATTCGTACAATAAACGTCGTTGAGCGCGGAAGCGTCGTTGACGTAATAGAAAGCTCCTTGGGCTGTGGCCGCGATCAGCGTTCCGCCCACTAGGATGAATACCCCGAACCGGATCATCGTTCACTCCCCCTTTGCTCCCGCCGTTGCAGCGAGTCAAATAAGGTTACTTCTCCTCTGTCGAGTTCCATTCCACTTTGATTAGACGAAGTCCAAGCACTCATGCTTTTGTCTTGCCCAACTCGGCTGCTTACGAACGCCGGTTCACGGCCATAGTGAAGCCCCATAATCCCACGCACCCAACACATATAACTATGTTAACCCCAATTGTGCCGCTAAGTCAAGAAAAAGCCGAAAATCGCGGTTTTCACAAAGGTTCCCCGCCATGACAAACTTGACTTAACTGAAAAGCCAAAACATAGCTCGAATTCTCGCC
>JACQVH010000030.1 GCA_016209895.1 Candidatus Hydrogenedentota bacterium
ATCCAGGGAATGGATCATGTCGAAGAGCTGGACGGCGAGCTTGGCCTTGTTGGTCTGCAGATGGCCCACCAGGTGCCATTGGGCCACGCGTCCGAGGGCGCGGATCTTGTCCTGCGCCTCCTGCACGCGGTTCTCGCCCAGCACGGTCACCCCGGCCGCCACCGCGTCCTTGATGCGGTCGGGCGGGACCGTCTTGCTGACGGCGACCAGGGTGATAGCGGCGGGATCGCGGCCGGCCCGGCGGGCCGCCGCGGCCATGCGAGCCTGAACCTGCGCGAGCCGCTGGGCAATCTCCGACAACGTGGCTCCCCGGCGGGTTGCCCAAACCCTAACCAACGGCCGACACCATGTCAAGAGCCCTACGGACTACTTCCAGTAACTGTTCGGTCCCGAACCAACCACAGTCCCGAACCAACCACTTGACGGACCCCCATACCTTGTGGCAATTTGCCTGCTCGCCTCCGTACTCAAGGATGAGGCGACGGAGGCTTCACGCGGATGGGCCGAAACGGCATTGGCCAAGCTAACCGTATCCCTCTGTCCTAGTCGGGAGAAGACGGGGACGGAGGCGGAGTATGTCTCAGATTCCGAAGATGCCACCGGACACCCCCGAGGCCATAGTTTCCTCCTACTTCCGGCATCAGTTTCCTGAGATTTCCAAGAAGGTGCAACTCCAGGTCCGGCGCACGCCGCGCCGGCAGACCGGACCCTACAAGACAAACCGCGAGTCGAGGTGGAAGCTACCGCCGGAACATCCAGACTATACGGCGGCCGATCAAATACCCATGATCGAGGCGAAACTCTTCGCAATGATTCTAGAGCTTGACGACGCGCCAGACCTACCCCATGCGGTGGGTGCGGCGGCTGCCGCAATTCTGGGACACCCAGCCACTCGCGGGACCTACAGATGTCCAATCTCAGGCCGACCGATGAGCTTCAGAGAAATGCTCGAGGAGGCCAGGAATCCTCAGCACGGGCGCTCCGCTTTTCATGTCGGCCACGTCAGACCAAAGGCGCGCGGCGGAACTAACACCGCCGAGAACACCTACTGGACCAGCGACCTCGGAAATCGAATCCAAGGAGACAAGACTTGGGCGGAAACGGTCAAGATTATCGTTGAAATGGCCGAGTTTCAGCGCCAGCGGGAAAACATTGCTTGGGGGGAATTGGTAAACCGCTACCTTGGTTGATCAGGATGGTGCAATCACCTTCTCTACAACCTGTCGGGCCAACTCCCTTGCCTCGATTCTGTCGCTGATCGCCTTCTGAACCAGGGCAGCGATTTCACGCTTCCTTTCGTCATCCCGAGGGATGGGCAGGACCAGATCATGAATCCTATTGCCCAAAGAGTTGATTATGTCCTGCGTCTGTGACTGCGCCCTTATTTGCCGCTGAACCACCGGCGAGGACAGGACCGCGAGCAGGAGGTATGGGTCCAGCAGGGCACTATTCGCAACCCTGATTTTGTAGATGTGACTCTGCAAGACGATTTCGGTATCGTACTTGGTTACGAGCGCGCACGTCCCGATCAGGTAGGTTCCGTCCCGAACCATTAAGATATCCCCCTCCCGGACATCTTGTTTTCTCTTGAGGGCCTCGTAGACTTCGCGACTCACTCCGTGTTTTGGATCGAGCTTGATTTCCCAATTCGACATGTCTGAGGTCCTTACGAACGGAACCTCTCCAGTACCGTACGCGAGTTTGCCTACCTCGTCGCCTGTAGAGACAGACAAAACCTCCTGCTTCACGAGATCCCCAAACCCAACGAGAACATGCGAAGACTCAAGCGATGCAAGGAGCCTTGGCAACTCGGGGTCATAAGCGCGTGGCGCAAGGATCCCGGGCTTGAGATCGGTTGAGGAAACGGCGTATCCGAGTGGACTTGCCCGTAGGCTCTGCGGTCGCTTCCTCCATTCCTGGTAATTCCTGACAATGGTTGGAGTATCATCCTTCGGAATAGGCCTCCCGCGGCTATCGTGTCCACACCATGTAGCTTCGGCCATAAAGATGGAATGCCTCTGCGGGCGCGAATTCACCGGTCGCTTCGTAAGTATGATTAGAACGGTCTTGGTGTGAGTTCCCCCCTTCCCCGACGTCTTGAAAAGCGCATCGGGCATACCGATAACGGCCTCGACAGTAGCTTTCTGACGGATGTATTCGACTACGTGGCGGTAGTTCTTCCCACACAATAGGCTCTCGGGAACGACCATCCCTATTCTGCCGCCTTCGCGGACAAGCGAAATACAGCGCTCGACGAATAGGACCTGCGGGGGAGCGCTCGGGAGCAGATGTTGCGAGGGTTCTAATCCTGCCTTATCACGGGTGGGGACCCAGCGATGGGCAAGGACAAACTGCTTTCGAACGGACTCCGAAGCGGCAACAATCTTTGTGCCAAATGGCGGATTCGTAAGCACGACGTCAAATGACCCGCACTCCCCTTGAGGCATGAATGAATCCCGGTCAGCGGATTGCCAGCTAAGCGAATCACCGGTGAATACCTTGCTTTGTCGAAGGGTGAGCAGAGACAGCCTCATTCTCGCTAGCCTGGCCAAGTATGCATCCTTCTCGACACCACACAGCGATTCTGCGATCTCCTTAGAGGTAGCACCCTTGGCAGCAAGATGGCGGGCCGCTACCAGAATGAAGCCGCCTGCACCACAGGCCGGGTCAATCACACGTTCTCCGACTTTCGGATCTACCAGGGAAACAAGGGTGCGAATTGCAGGCAAGGGCGTAAAGAACTGCCCGTCCTGCCCCCGAACATCCGACCCACGGAAACACTGATACGCATCCCCGACAATGTCGCCTCCAGCCGAAGAGA
>JACQVH010000031.1 GCA_016209895.1 Candidatus Hydrogenedentota bacterium
GACGAATCGGCGCCGGCAATGCAGATGACTTCAGCTTGATATTAGCTGATAGGCTCGCCGATGAGGATCAGCCGGAGAACTTTCCTTGGCGCGGCCGGCGCCGCCTCGGTATTGGGGATGACGGGGTGTGGCCGGTGGTCCGATCTCTTGCCTATCGGTCGACGCGATCTCGGCCCACGTCCGTTCCAAGCGACGCGGAGTTCCGCGGTGGATTTCGAGACGCACCTTCTCCGGCGCCTCTCGTACGGCCCAGCGCCCGGCGATCTGGACCAATTGCGGGCCGTCAGCGCGGACGCGTACCTCGAGCAACAACTCCACCCGGAACGCATTGATGACACGTTTTGCGAGAGTTTGGTCCGACGCTTCGAGACGTTAGCCGCGCCGGTGGGCGAACTCTTCGAGTACCGGCCGGAACTCCTCATGAAGGAATTGGCCGGGGCCGCAGTGCTGCGCGCGGTGTACAGCCGCCGCCAATTATATGAAGTTATGGTGGAATTCTGGACGGACCACTTCAACATCGCCGCCTCGAAGGGCGACTGCGCTTGGCTCAAGACGGCCGATGACCGCAACGTTATCCGCCGGCATGCGCTCGGGCGA
Source organism: Candidatus Hydrogenedentota bacterium (assembly GCA_016209895.1). Classification (GTDB taxonomy): domain Bacteria; phylum Hydrogenedentota; class Hydrogenedentia; order Hydrogenedentales; family SLHB01; genus JACQVH01. Next base: position 598 of record JACQVH010000031.1, read on the forward strand.
TTTCCCGAATTGGTCCGCGCCTCAGCGTTGAGTCCGGCCATGTTGTGGTATCTTGACGGACGCATGAACCGGCGACGGAATCCAGAAGAGAAACCGAATGAGAATTACGCCCGCGAACTTCTGGAATTGCACACGCTGGGTATACATGGCGGTTACACCCAGCACGACGTGATGGAGGTGGCGCGCTGTCTGACCGGCTGGACCGTGCGGTCGAGGGAATGGCTCAAGAAAGGACACGTTGAGTTTCGTCCGAAATGGCACGACGACGGCGAGAAAGCCGTGCTCGGCCGAAAGATACTTGCGGGGATGCGCGAGAAGGACTTGGACCGCGTCCTCGAAATCGTGGCAACGCATCCCGCCACTGCCGAACACGTCGCCGCGAAACTTTGCCGCCGCTTCATCAGTGACAGTCCGCCGGACGACGCGGTGCAGCGAGTCGCGGGCGCCTTTTCGCGCACCGACGGGGATATCCGGGATACGTTGCGCGCGTTATTCACGTCGGAAGCCTTCCGAACCGTGCGCGACACGAAGTTGAAACGGCCTTACCGGTTCATCGTCTCCGCGTTGCGAGCTTCGTGCGCAGAGGTCAATTCCACGGAAGGCGTCGGTGAATATCTGGTGCGGATGGGTCATGTACCATTTCAATATCCGACCCCGGACGGTTACCCGGAAGAACCGGAACCTTGGCTGGGCACGTTGTTATGGCGGTGGCATTTTGCATCCATGCTGGCGACGAACAAGATAAGCGGCGTGCGGGTGGATTGGTCGCGACTGGCCGCAAGTGCCGGAAACGATGCGGAGTTAACGGCGCATTTCCTCGGGCGCGCGCCAACCACCGATGAGATTCGCGGCTATCACGCCTGCGAATCGGGACCCGCGCTGATGCTGGCGGCGCCGGCCTTTCAAAGGTATTGAGGCCATGCTCAACCAAGGCTATGTGAACGGCAACCCGGATTGGCAACAGACCTTGCTGGTAGTTTTCCTGCGGGGTGGCGCGGACGGATTGAATATGGTCCCGCCGGTCGAGGACGACGCCTATTACCGCGGACGCCCGTTCATTCACGTGCCGAAGGACGAGACTACCGTGCTCGACGACCTTTTCGGGCTACACCCGGCGCTCGGCCCATTGCAAGAAATCTACCGGGCAGGTGAGTTGGCCATCATTCATGGCGTCGGCTCAGAAGATTCCACGCGGTCGCATTTCGAAGCCCAGGATTTGATGGAACACGGGGGCGCTGCAGCGGGTGGCTGGCTGGGTCGCTACCTACGCTACCGGCCGGGGCCGGAGCCGGGGCCGTTGGCCGCAATCACGATCGGCAAAGCTCTACCGGAATCGCTGCGCGGCGCGCCGTCTTCCGTGGCATTGGAGTCTTTGCGCGACCTGCCGGGTGGAACCGAATCCAGTACCTTTCTTCGGGAAATTGAGCGGCTTTACGCACGGGAATCCGGTCCCTTGAGGACAGCGGCAAGCAGCACGCTGGCGGCCATTGCTAGACTCACGGAATTGCGAGGACAGGATTACCGCCCGGCAGATGAAGCCGTGTATCCCAACGACGAATTTGGACGCGGGCTGCGACAGACGGCGCAATTGATAAAGGCGCGTGTCGGACTGGAGGCCGCTTGCATTGACTTAGGTGGATGGGACTCGCATTTCGCCCAAGCGAACCTCGTAGAACCGCGGCTGCGCAGTCTCGCGAACGGTCTCCGCGGATTCTGGCGGGACTTGGGACCGGACAGGAACAAGACTACCGTGGTCGTCATGACGGAGTTTGGGCGTCGCGTCTACGAGAACGCCTCGTTAGGTACAGACCACGGCCGCGGGGGCGCGATGTTTATCCTGGGCGAAGGCATCCACGGCGGTCGGGTGTTTTCGAAGTGGATGGGGTTGAATCCCGAACAACTGGAACCGCCCGGCGACGTGCCCGTGGCTTACAACTATCGGGATGTGCTCGCGCCGTTACTTCAGAAGATGAGTGGCATGACGGATTTTCGACATGTCTTTCCTGATTTCACAGTTTCTCCTTTACCCCTGTATTCTTGAGGGCGATGGCCGTCACGGACGGTATGGGCGGCCGGAATTGACGTGCATGGCCGAATCCTTAAAGAATGTGTCGCGACGACTGGCCCAGGCCATGAACCTAGAGCTAATCCCAAGCGTGACTGAGGAAACGCGCACAAGCCGGAGTAACCGGTCGAAGACCGCTTCAAAGGTAGGCGGGCACATCTCGAACGGGCTGGAATGGGAACAGGCCTGTATCGCTCGCGTGCGTTCCGGCGAGTGGAACGCCTTCGACAAGTTGATCGCGGCGTATGGGACGCGCATTTACACGCATTTGTATCGGCTGGTTGGCAATCGAGAAGAGGCCGAGGATCTCGCGCAGGAGACCTTCCTACGCGCGTACCGCTACCTGGATAGCTACGATTCGATCCGCCCATTCGGCAATTGGCTGTACGCAATTGCCACCAACGTAGGCCTGGGCACGCTGCGCGTAAGATCGCGCCAAGAGGAACTGCAAGTTTGGGACGGCCGGCCTCAGGACCAGAATGCCGACCGTGTCGTTTATGCTGGTGAAGACGGACGAGCCGCGGCACAGCGAACCGAAATGCGAACACGCATTGCTGTGGCGGTAGGTAAACTTCCGCCGCTTGCCGCCGCGCTAGTGCATCTGCACTATTATGAAGGAATGACGATTCGGGAAGCGGCGGGGATCGTGCGCTGCACGGAAGACGCCGCGAAAGTGGCGCTTCACCGCGCGCGGAAGCGCCTCCGATTGTTATTGGAAGAGGACCAGTAGATGAATAACTGTTGGGATATCCGCGCGACGTTGCAGACGCGATTCGACGCCGGCGAGTCTATTTCACCGGGGCTCGAATCGCATTTGGCGTCGTGCGCAATCTGCCGCGATTACGCGCTCAAGCTCGAGACCTGGGCATCCGCGTTGCACGAACTACCAACGGAGCTGCCTCGCCCCGGTTTTGAACGGCGGTGTATGGCAACCGTCGAGTGGGCTGCACAACGCGAGAGAGATTGGCGTGCGGTCGCGAGTGCGGCGGCCGCTTTACTCGTCGCGCTGGCGATCGGCATCGGCTGGTGGTACCCTTTGACTTTGACTACGGAGACCGTGTGGAGTTGGATCAGCGATGCCGGGCAGCAAATGTACTCGCCGCGACCAAGTCTTGACCGTCTCACGGAGGTCTGGAAGCAAGTAATCGCCCTGAGCGACCGATTGGCCGTCGTCCAGGGTGTCGCGAATTGGAAGTGGTGGACTGCCTTGGCGGGGGCCATCGCGCTGTTCACCACCGTCAACGGGATCGAAGCTATGCGCCTACGGTCAGCGGGCGCGGATACGCCACGTTTGACAAGACCGAACCGGCCCCTTGGGGATGAATCGAACCATGCCTGAAAAAGCGTTAGCCCTCGTCGCATTACTGGCTCTCGGACTGGCGGTCAAGACCGGCTTCGTCGGGATGAGTATGTGGCTCAATCTGGCCTTTCCGGACTTTATTCAGCGGGCCCTCAACGGCTACCGGACACGGCCCCGACGGTCTTTCTTTCTGGGAACGGTCAATGGCGTCGCGCTCGTTTTCCTGGGATTGATCCTGTTCGCGACGAAGGTGCTGGGTCTGCTCGGTCTGCTGGTCTGGGCAGGACTCGTTGCGCTGATCGTCGCTGCGTTTAGTGTGGGCTACTGCGATCTGGGGCTACGGTTGCAGGGAAGGACCTCGGCGCAGGTCGGTGCGACAACCCTTCTGATCGGAGGGGCTGCGGCCGAGGCGGCCTTCCTGGCCCCGGTGCTGGGACAGGTATTCGCGCTGATCGTGATGCTGCGCGGACTGGGCGCAGTGGTCTCCGCCCTACTCGCGAGACGCGCGCCCTTGGCAACGTCCGGACCCAAGACGGCGGCGCAGGCGCGTTCCTAGCGTTTCTCTCCAGCTTGATTGCCTTCGGTCCCATCGCTATCATCGCGCCTGGGGTGACTGATTTCCCTTGCGGTAGATTCTTAACAACAATGGCTTCGTGCAACCACTCCATCTCTACCCGTGGCGGCCGGCCGATAGATTGACTACTAAACCCATGCCGCGATGCTACGGGTCGCGGGAAGTGACTAACATAGATGGCAGAAAGCAGCATTGCAACCTACGCGGTTTCTCTCAAACCCGCCGAACTACCCCTGAACGTTCACCGTTGGAATCTCTGGGTATCCGGGACGGAAGCGGCCATTTATATTGCCGCCGCCGACATGATGGGCCCAATGACGTTAATCCCGTTCTTGTTCAATCGGACCGGAATTGACAATTCGTGGCTCGGTCTCTTTACCATCTCCGCGTTGTTGCTCGCGTTGGGCGGCCCGGTGGGAACAGCCATCGCCGGCGGTCGCGAACGGAAACTGTCCTTTTGCATCAAGGTCGGGATACTCCAGCGATTGCCTTTCTTTCTGGTGCCAATCGGCGCGACGTTCTTCTTTTCGTCCCCATACGTACTCCTGGTTCTGTTCGTGCTGGCGTGGGCCGCCAGCAATTTCGTGGGAGGTATCTGCGCGCCCCTCTACCAAGTGGTGATCACGAATGGAACGCGGGAAAGTTCGTGGGGCATGCTGATGAGCTTGCGCTATGTGCTCGCGGCTACCGGCGGTCTGATAACGACGGGGTTCGTTTGGTGGGCCAATCGAACTTTCATCCTTCCGCACAACTACATCGTGATCGGCTGGGCGGGGGTCGCGATGCTTTTCGTGTCGCTGTACATTGTCTCGCAACTGCACGAAGTTCCCACGGCACAGGTCAGCGGCCGGTCGGAACCCCTTTCGGAGACGGTGCGACAGATGGGGCGGATTCTGCGTGACCATGCGAGCACGCGCTGGCTCATCCTGGGCCAATTCTTCCGAGCCTTTGGATTCCTATTGGGGACCTACATGACTGCGGTGCTGATCGAGCGCTGCCATCTTACGGAAGAAGAAATGTGGATCCCGTTGCTGCTGTCCACGCTGCCCGCGATCGCGGCGCATATGGCCGCGGGCTGGCTCGTAGACCATTGGGGCGCCAAGCCGGCCTTGGTGCTGTCTTCTTTGTTGGTGGCCGTCAACTCGTTTTATGCCACGTATTGCTATTCGATGCCGGCCTTCGTCGTGCTGTTCTTGAGCGGCATGTTCGGCGGCAGCCTCATGGCCAATGCCTGGCCGACGCTGCTCACCAAGCAAGCTCCCGCGTCGGGACGTCCCCTGTATTTCTCCACCGTATCGTTAGCGACGGCCCCCGGCAACGTCGCGGTCATGCTCGCGGGAATCTACCTGGTACGCGTCGCTGGTTATAACGTGGTCTTCGACATCAGCGCCGTGGGGGCGTTGATTTCGGCCGTCATTTTCTACGCGAAGCTGCCCCATATCCGCACCGCCGCGCAAGAGTGGTTTGAGTAGACTGTCCTGTTCTGGCTACAAGCCAGGCAGCGTTTTGCAGTGACTCGAAGAAGTCTCGAGAACGCGATGCCGCTATACGGACTTCCATCCGGTCCGGAAGTCTAATGCTCGCACCAATTCGAAAGTGTTACAGCAAGCAATTCCAAGATCGCGGCAAACATCTGGTATATGGCGGTTTGCTCGCACTCTTTTGGGCTTCGACCCTTCCGTTGTAACGACACACCGACCTCCCGGTCCGGCCAACGCGTATGCGACGAGGAACGGATCGCGACCCAACTTCTCCACCTCGTCGTCCGTTAAGTCCGGCGCGTAGCCCTCGTTGATAACACGGGAAACAAGCGTGGAATCCGCGTCTTCCTTGAGCAGGAGGGCGTCTTTGATTTCCGCTTTCTTTGCCCACTTGGTCAGATCGTCGTCTCCTTCCTTAATCTCTTCATAGACCTCAACGGGTATTTTGACGTGCCCTTCTGTACCGTTGTGTTCGAGCCATTCCCAAAATTCTCTTACACGCGAGATTGGGTAGTAGTCCCGGTTTGCGTCAATCAGGATGTTTGCGTCTAATAGATAGAGCAAGGGCCAATCCTACGCTTTTGGGCGAACGCCCTTGCGCGAACCGGCCTCCAACAACGGCTGCACTTGCTTTGGTTTCACGCCAAGCACTTTCCCTGCCTTGGTCGTCGTAAGCACGCCGGCATCCATCATTCGACCCACAAAATCTAGCAGCCCTTTCCCAATCCGGTGACCCCGTATCACGTAAAAATCCGGCCCACCTTCGTCGTCACGGACTCGTTCGCGATGCAATTCACGATTTCTTAACCACTTCTCACGGAAAAAATCCCTTAGGCGTCGCCACAAGTCCTGGTCAAAGGCTCGAACTCGATAGAGGCAGTAGGCGACCATCGAACTGCTCAAATTCCGTGCTCTCGCGAGTTGCGTGATCGTCTGCTCGATAGTTTCAAAGTCGGTAGTATCTTCGATCGAAAGTTGCCTTGCCTCCTGCCCAGGTAGCAGGAGTTCGCCGGCAACATCGTTACAGAATCGCTCGATATCAAGCTCGGCGTGCTGGCCGCTTACTCCGGTTTGACCAAGCCAAAGGTGGGCGAGTTCATGGAGAAGCGTGAACGACCAGGCAGCCTCGGAATCATGATCGTTGATGACCACAAACGGTGCAACTGGGTCAGCCAAAGCAAAACCCCGAAAGTTCTCGAGACTCAGAGCGGTGTGGTGACTGCCGAGATCGCCCTTTAAAAGGACAAAAATACCCGCACCTTCGGCCTTGGCTCGGAGCCAATCGAAGGCCTTCTTCGCAGAGGGCTGCGAACGAAACTCAGATAAATTGATCTGAAGGGTGTCGCGAATCGAAGTAAGGACGGCGGCAACGCCATCGGGCGTTTTTTTTGAGCCAATGAAAGATAGTTGGACTGCTTCTTCCTCTTCTTCCAGTATCGCTCGGACCAAACTCTGACGAGCCTGGACATCTCTGATTAAAGCATCGAGGGCAGCGTCATCAGTTGTGAGGCGTCCGGCAGGGAGCGCGCGAAAGTCTTGGCCGCGGTCACCTTGCCGCGGCGGTGCTGACATATAGAACGTCAGTAGCGGACGGCGATATTTCTTGGCCATTTTCACAAGCAGTGGTCGCGGTACATCGGCGCCCGCTTCGGATTCCACTTCGAATGCGGCCAAGCGGTCAACAGCCGACACGCCCCTCGCGGGACCAAGTCGAAGCTTTTCGACAGCCTGTTCCAGCGTCAGACCGGCCGCCTTCCGCGCCCAACGTAGAATCTCTGGTTTGACTACGGGCATGCAATCTCCGACTAATAAGCCACGAGGCTCCTGAAAGCTCCAACTGATTATCTAACGATGCCAACTCGGGGTTCAACAACTGTGACTCGTTCGATTACCTTGCCGGCGACTTCAATGATTCGCGGTCATCGAGGAGGGCCAGTACTTCGATGATCTCCTTGACGTATTGGTATTTTTTTCTGAGGAATCGCATCTGCGGTTGGAACGATCCATCTCAGCCGATGCGACCCAATGCGTGCGCGGCCGAGGACTGAACGTCGGATCTGGGATGAAACAAGACCGGGCCCCCCGGTGCGGTCTAAGCCAGGGATGACGTGAATTCGTGCAAGTCGTGCACGTAAAATGCCCGCGATGAAACCGAAAGACCCTATCGTCGAAGAAGTTCACTTGGTCCGGGAGCGGCTGGCGCGGGAGGCCGGCGATAACCTTGAGCGCTTGTTTGAAGCCGCAAAGGCGCGCCAAGCCGCGAGCGGACGACCATCGGTGACGCTGCGGCCAAGGAAATCGCCGGTGTCGAGGAAGGCGTGCTGACGCGTCGCGCCGAAGCGCAGGAGTGATTTGAGTAAGCTTTCAGAGTTCTTACCCTCGATATGAGGGGAGGATTGGGGGAGGCCCAATCAGATGGCTTCGGTGCGCGGTGTTGGTCTCCCCTTGGCTAAGCGCACCAGCGTGGCCAAGAATTGCAGCGACCATAGTCGCAGGTCGTCAATCAGCGAATAAAAGAGGGGTACCACGATCAGCGTGAGGAACGTCCCCGTCGTCAAGCCCCCGATCAGTGCGCGCCCCAGGCTCGTGAACGAAACCTGGCTTCCGACGCCGCCGCCGATGGCCAAGGGCACGCAACCCAGTATGGTGGTCAAGGCGGTCATGAGGACCGGGCGGAGGCGGTGATGCCCGCCTTCGATGATGGCCGAAAATCGGTCCATGCCTTCATTTCGCAACTGATTGATGTGGTCAATGATTACAATGCCGTTATTGACCACGATACCGACCAGGAGAATGCAACCGATGTAGGCAATCGTGTCCATTGGAGTTTGCGTGATGTACATGCCCCAATAGACGCCCAGGAAGGCTAACGGTACCGTGGTGAGGATAGATAGGGGAAGCACGTATGACTCGAAGAGCGCGCCCATCACAATGTAGATTAAAACGATAGAGAGCAACAAGGCCGTGGCAAAATTGGCGCGGCTGGTGTCCAGTTCGGCCAGTTCTTCGCCCATATCTATGCTGTATCCACGAGGCATTTCGAAGGACGCGACCAACTGTTCGAGATTCGCTTTCACCCTGGCAAAGTCCTTGCCCGAACTGCGGGCCGATACCGTCACCACGTTCTTCCCGTCCACGCGCTGAATCGCTTGCGGACTGTACGCC
>JACQVH010000035.1 GCA_016209895.1 Candidatus Hydrogenedentota bacterium
ATGTACAACTGCGGCCCCAATACCACCGTGCGCAACAACATCCTCTGGGAGAACAAATCCGGTGGCAGCACCGCCAACGCGCAAATCGGCGGTACCTCTTACACGGCACCCATTTACTCCTGCATTCAGGACTGGGGCAGCGGGGGCACGGGAAATATTTGGAGCAATCCCAACTTCGTTAGTACCGATCCGACCGCACCGTGGGAAAACTTCCTGCACTTGAAGAACAAGAAGGACACTCCGCCTGAAGAGTCTGCATGCGTGGACGCAGGCAGCCCGGGACTTCAGCCCAAATATCGAGATTTTGACCACCAGAGTGGTCCCTTCGACGGAAACGACGACGATGAGGCTCGGCGCGACATCGGGGCCGATGAAGCGCCTACTGGGTCGCCTGGGGATTTCACCTATTGGTGGGAGAACTTCGGATCGGCCCCTGGACCGTAGGATGCCAACGCGAAGACACGGAATATACAGGAGTCGTGTGATGAAAAGACATTCAATCGATAGGCGGAGTTCCCAATCCACCAAGAGGTTCTTGAGACTTGGGTTCGATCGGGCCGCAAAGGTGTTTGGCGCTAAGAGAGTCATGGCTACAGTCTTTCTTTCTCTCTCGCTTGCGAATCCAATCACGGCGGCGGTCCGGTACGTTGACATCGACAACACGACCCAAGACGAGAACGGGCTGTCATGGCCCACTGCGTTTCGAGCGATTCAGTCAGCCATTGACGCCGTATACTCCGGGGGCACCGGGGAAGTTTGGGTGGCAGAAGGCGTTTACAGTGAAGACCGAACTGGAACTTCGGAGACTGGAAGCTTAGTGCTGCGCCCCGGCGTGGACTTGTATGGAGGTTTTGCGGGCAACGAAACTGAACGAGACCAACGTGACTGGAACGCACACAAAACGACGATTGATGGCAGTGTCGCCCGCAATGGTGCGACCGCCCACCATGTTTTAGTCTTCAGTACCTCCAACCTCGACGGTTTTGTGGTCACTGGCGGTCATGCTTCGGGTGAGTATGCGATCGATCGAGGGGCGGGTGCTGGACGTATTCACATGGCGTCACCGACCATTGCAAATTGCGAATTTCTGGGAAACCAGGCAGAGCTTGGTGCGGGAGGCATTGCAATCGGTGATGGTGCTCCACTATTTCTCGAATGTAGCTTCAACATGAACAGTGCCGACTCTGGCGGTGCCGTCACGCTTGGCAACAGATCGCGTCCTACCTTCGTACACTGTTCCTTTGTCGCGAACTCTGCGAAATACACCGGCGGCGCGATTGCCGGCTGGTCCGGTGGATTCCCGATAATTCGAAGCTGTGTCTTTTTGAATAATGTGGCGGGTGATGCCGAACGTGAAGGTTCTGGCGGTGCCATCGCCAAAGGGTATGAGAACATGACGGTTGAGAATTGCGTGTTCATTGGCAATCGGGCATCGAAAATGGGTGGGGCACTCGCAACTGCCGGAATATACTACTGGGAATCGGACAACTACGACGGCTTTGCAGACATAAAGAACTGTATTTTCAGGGGCAATGACGCCACGGAAGGCGGTGGAGCACTGGCTAACTTCGGCGCCGTGGTCAAAATTTGGAATACGATCATATGGAACAACGGCGCCATCGAAGTCGTGAACCAAACCGAGGATTGCAACCTCGGCTCCTCCTGCGTCCATGGTACGGTCACCATTCACCACTCGGATGTTCAGGGCGGTTATGAGGGCGAGGCCAACCTCGATACCGATCCCTTGCTGGTGGACCCGCAGAACGGTGACGTGCGCCTGCGCGCCGAGTCGCCCTGCATTGACGCTGGCACCGCCGAAGGTGCGCCGGAAACCGACATCCGCGGCGTGGCACGGCCCCAAGGGGCCGGTTTCGACATGGGCGCGTACGAATACCAACCCTCCGACACCGGAGACGTCAACGCCGACAAATCCGTAGACGCCGTAGACGTGCAACTCGTGATCAACGGCGCCCTCGGCCTCGACACCCGCGCCGCCCTCGACCTCGACGGCAATACCCAAGTAGACGCGATAGACGTGCAGATGGTGATCAACGCGGCGTTAGTTGTGTAGTCCGACCTCTGCGTCGGACGTGAAGCTTGGGAGGCATCTAGTGTCCGGATTCACGCCCGCCGCAGAGGGCGGGCGCTACGTCGGAGGTGACAGAGGTGACCATGGGACCTTGGGAAACCGCCGATTGTGCGATCATCGGGTTTACGATCCGGGGCGGCCAGAAAGATTTCGGCGCGGGAATTTCCGGCGGCTATGGGCCGAACCAAACGGAGGGCACGCACGCGCAGATTATGCACAACGTGTTCGTGAACAACGTCGCCACGGGCGGGGGCGGGGCGCTCGCGTTCTGTCATGGGCTCATTCAGTATAACACCATTGGGGCATCCGGCGCGCCGAACCGGGCGCTCCACGGCGCGGGGCTGTACGCCTGCAACGGCACCGTCCGACGCAACCTGATCCGCTACAACGAAGCCGACGCTTTGGGCTTTGGCGCCGGGCTGGCCCAGTGCAGCGGAGAAGTCACGCAGAACTACATTGCCAGGAACAAGGCCACGACCACCGTGGGCTACGGCGGCGGGCTGGCCTGGTGCTACGGTACCGTGCGCTCCAATATCGTTTATTACAATGAAGCGGCCACCGAAGGCGCGGGTCTCTACGATTGCGATGCAACCGTGATCGAGCAGAACACCGTTTACGACAACCGCATCGCCGCCGGCGGCCACGTCGCCGGCATGTACAACTGCGGCCCCAATACCACCGTGCGCAACAACATCCTCTGGGAGAACAAATCCGGTGGCAGCACCACCAACGCGCAAATCGGCGGTACCTTCTTCACGCTGCCTATTTATTGCTGTATCCAGGAAGATACCAATCCGAATTCAAACCCCGGAAACGGCAACATCGGCCCCTTCTCGCAGCCGCCATTTAGCCCGGGCTTCCTGAGCACCAGCCCCACCAGCCCTTGGGAGCAGTTCCTACATCTGAGCAGCAATTCGGACTGCATTGACAAGGGCTATACCGACTTCGATCACTTCCCCGACAAGCCGAAAAAGTACCGTGATTTCGATCACCAGAGCGGCCCGTTTGACGGCCCCACTGATGATGACGGTGAGGAGGGCGAGGCAGGGGAGATTGCACAAAGAGACATAGGTGCCGATGAGTATCCCACCGGTCTACCGGGAGATTTTACCTATTGGTGGGAGCAGTTTGGAACTTCGCCCGGACCGTAAGAACAGCGTTGTGCCACATTTTGGATGAAGGAGCCGTGCGATGATTGTCAACCCGCTTCACGAAAATAGTGCGGGCCAAGGGAAAATGTATGCCAAAGCGACACGTCGAAACGCATTCTCTATGGCGTTGGGCAAGAGCGCGGTCTTGACAGTCGGCTTATGCCTTTTGTTCGCAAGTCCTGTTGTGGCCGCGGTCAGGTACGTTGACGTTGACAACGCGACCGGGGTGGAAGATGGGCTATCTTGGGCCACAGCATTTCGCGCCATCCAGACCGCCATTGATGCCGTGTACTCCGGGGGCGGAGGTGAAGCGTGGGTAGCTGAAGGCACCTACGGTGAACAACGGTCTTTCCTCGTTACCGAACAACTATACGATTTGACCATTGACGTCGGTTCCCTTGCCTTGAAGCCGGGTGTGGATGTGTATGGTGGTTTCGCCGGGAACGAAACCGCCATTGACCAGCGAGATTGGCGCGCCCACAGCACCGTCATCGATGGCTCGAGGTCCAGAGCAGGCACGTCTGCGTACCATGTCGTTTTTAGTGCGGACAACTGCGTATTGGACGGCTTTACGGTTACCGGAGGTAACGCATCGCACTCGTTGAGGGACAGTGGCGGTGGAATGTTCGTTCGAGGGACATCGCCAACCGTCAGGAACTGTCTGTTTGTGGGGAATAGCGCGGATGACGTAGGCGGGGCTATCGCAGTGGCGGAGCGTAGTGCGCGGTTTGTTGATTGTGGTTTTGAGAGCAACTTCGCGACGCTCAGTGGCGGTGCGGTGACGACGGGAACTGGTGCCGCTTTCGAACGATGTTTCTTTCGTTATAACCGAAGCGACTGGGGCGGCGCGGTCTTTGTCCACGGTGGGACTGAATTCAAAGATTGTATCTTTGCCGAAAATCGGTCCAATCGGGATGGCGGGGCCGCGGTCATGTCAAGCTGGCCAAACTTGCCGCGCTTTGTGAACTGCGCCTTTGTCAATAATGAAAGTATGGGCGGGCAAGGGGGAGCAGTATTCGACGCAGGCAGTGTATCCGCCTTTGACAATTGCTCATTCGTCGGAAACCACACCGGCACGATGGGCGGTGCCATTGCGTATGGTGCGACACACTCCGCGCTCGTCAATTGCGTCTTCCTGGCGAATGAGGCGTTGGCGGCGGGCGGGGCAATTTATGGAGAAGGGGAGCTTGAGGAGGAGTGTACTGGGTCGAAAGATGTCGTCCTGAGTGTGACGAATTGCACCTTTGTCGGCAACGTGGCGGCGGCGCCCGGAGGCGCGATCACGTTGCATACGGCTTATTCCCTGCAAGTGCGTAACTCCATCCTCTGGGACAACTGGCCTGACGAGATCAATCCCTTCGAGAACTCCTGTGGATATCCGACCAAAGACATCACGTTTTCGCTGATTGCCGGTGGATACGAAGGCACCGGCAACCTGGATACTGACCCGTTATTCGTGGACCCGGAGAACGGCGACCTGCGCCTGCGCGCCGAGTCGCCCTGCATTGACACTGCCACTGCCGAAGGTGCGCCGGAAACCGACATCCGCGGCGTCACGAGGCCGCAGGGGGCCGGTTTCGACATGGGCGCGTACGAATACCTCTCCTCGGATACGGGAGACGTCAACGCCGACAAATCCGTAGACGCCGTGGACGTGCAACTCGTCATCAACGGCGCCCTCGGTCTCGACACCCGCGCCGCCCTCGACCTCGACGGCAATGGCCCCATAGACGCGATAGACGTGCAGATGGTGATCAACGCGGCGCTGGGAGTAGGCTGAAGACTGTAGGCCATCGGCTCAATAGGGCAAGTGCGAAGTATGAAGGGGGAACATGTCCTTTGTCCTTCATCTTCCGTAAGCCCGTATGCCACGGCCTCTTAAATGAGTTGACCCATCTTCCCGATAATAGCTACGGGACCGGGCACCTCAGAAAAAGAAAAAGGCCTTTTTGTCCGAATTATCATAAAATACCCCCGAGAAGTATCTATATATAGTGAAAGCCCAAATGCGTCTTAGCAAAGGAACCGGCAGAACACCAGTGATCTTCATGAGAACGTACCAAAAAATATCCTATAGTCAGCGTATTCACCGTCGCAACAAGCGGCCACTTGAAAGTGGTTCCTGGTCCGTGGTTTCTGGTCCCGAGTCCCGTGGTACTCGGTACTCGGTACTCGGTACTTAAGGTACTACCGTGGATTACGATAGCGACATGACCGAACTGATTTCGCGAGCCTTAGCCGGCGACCAGTTGGCCGCCACGCAAGTGGTGGACCGCCACTACGGGTTCGTACACGCCCTGTGTTGCAGCTACATTGCCGAACGCGAAGACCGTCAGGACGTGATTCAGGAAACCTTTGTCAACGCTTGGGTGGGCTTGGGGACGCTACGAGACCCCACCCGCTTTCGCGCCTATTTGGGAACCATTGCGCGCAATTGCTGCCTGAAGCTACGACAGCTCAGAGAACGGCAAGAAAATGTAAAACAGCATTTCCGGGAGGAAGCAAAAGCGCAAACGGAATCTCGGGGAAAAGGAGACGCCTTGTCTGAGCAACAAGAGGTCCATCAAGTTTTGCATATCATGATCGAGACACTGCCCGCGAAAACGCGCGAGGTAATCTGCCTGCACTACCTCGAGCAAATGCCCACCAATGAGGTCGCCGAAGCCCTGGGCATCAGTCAGGTAGCGGTACTCAAGCGTCTCGAATACGGGCGGACGGTCCTGCGAGACCGTGTCGCCAACGAATTGGGCGCCGTCGCCGTGGGTGCGAAAGAGCGCCGCACCGCGGTCCAAGCTATCGTAGCGGCTCTGCCCCTGCAAAGTGTGCCCCCCTTTGGGACTCCGCCCCGCCCCAAGTCGGGATTCTCACCTCATTGGCGGCCCCGCACGCGCAGCGTCGTCCTCGGCGGCAGCACCGTCGGCGTGATGCTGCTCGTCTTCGGTATCCTCTTTTACTCCTCGGTCCACACCGGAACCGTCGAACATGCCGCCGGCGTTTCGGCTGGAGGCTTTTCTGCTACGTCTACACCCGAATCGGGACTGCCCACATCCCTTTCTGACGGCCTTGCCGCCCCCGGCGCCGCTCAGCTTCAAGCGTCCGTGGCGCCATCGCCGGACTCCGTAGCGGAAAAGTCCGCGGTTGCCCCAGGCACGGCCCCCATTCAACTTCGCGTCGGGCCGCCCCCAGGCGAATTCGCCGCCCCCATCCGCGCCCTGCTCGAGGAACGCGCCAAGACCTTTACCAGCAGCCACCCCGGAATCTCGGTGGTCGTCGCCGACGACAGCGAGACCTTTGATCCCTGGTCCGCGCCCGCCGAGGCGCTGGGCGACATCCTGCTCATCCCGAGTGCCGAACTCGGCCGAAAATCCCTGCTTGCCCACTACGTCGAACGCGGCTATCTCGCCAAGCTCGACGAAGAAATTGCCGAACCCGAATTCAACCGCGCCGACTTCTACCCCAACACCTGGGACCTCGTCACCTACAAGAACAGCGTCTGGGCCATCCCCCTCATCGTCCGTGCCTGGGCCATCGCCGTAGACACTGGTGTCGTGGACCCAGCGACCGTAAAACCTCATTTGCAAGACTGGGACAGCTTTCGGGAATTGATAGTGGCTCTTGGCTACGATCCGCGTTCCGAGTCATCCCCCGGCGATAGCGCGATCACTTTACCCACCTCGTTTCTCTGGGAGGGAGCATTCCTGAGTGCGGGCGGAGATCCGAATAATGACGCCGCGCCTCGTGAGTCCGACGGTGCCTGGGGATTCGCGTTTGACTACATCACACAACTCCGTCACGGCGCGCCTGAGTCTATCCTCGAGTCCCCAAAAGGCCCATACGTTCCACATGGACTTGCCGCTTCGGTAAAGGTCGTTTACGACGGGCGAAGTGAGAATCTCTCCTTAATGTCGCTTCGAGAGAAGAATCCGGATTGGCACCTCACGCCCGCTTTTCTAGGGGAGCGCGTGCCTCCATTGGACGCGTTGGTTGTAGCTGTCGAGAAAACCTCCCCTGAACGTGAGGCCGTAGCTTGGGAATTCGTCAACTCGATTGCGTCACCCGAATATTCCGAATTGTTACTAAGGAAATTTCAAATCACGCCTTTGCGGCGGTCCGTGCTCGAGTCGAGCGGTGACCCGGATGCCAAACTCTTCGGTCGGCAGATTGAATCAATGGTATTCCACAAACCTCGCGCAGAGAGTGCGGTGTACCTTGCCGATTACGAACAGGCGACCCGGGCTACCACGGTCGAAGGCGGGTGAGATATGACGCGGCTGCCAATGGCCAACTTGCTGATGAAGAGTGCGCACAAGGACCAACTTTGGAGTGCGGTAGCTTGCTGCCGCTTTCCTAAGGGGAGCGTGCTCCCCGTCCCGAATTCTGCGAATTGCCCTGTTTCCAAATCCTATCGAACGGATCGCGACCAAGTTCGCTCGCTTAAAGCGGTAGTCACGCCATGGCGTGACACTCCAATGTGTCAGACAGCATAACGAAATGAAAGGAGAATGCGGCAATGATTTGGCGCTATAAGAAATGGATGAACGCGGCAAGGGCGGGAATGATCGTCATATTTCTTCCCTTGGCCGCCTACGCGATCGACATTCAACTCGGTCCTCCGCCCGGAGACTTGGCCCCCGACGCCCAAAATACCTTGACGCTCGTCGCCCAACAGTTCAACGACACCCATCCGGGAATTCGGGCCATCATTGCCCCAAATAACCCGGATTTTGATGAGACTACCGCTACCCAAAGCGACTTAGGCGATGTGCTCTTCATCCCAGGACCCAGCTATGGCCGATCCTCCGTGATTGCCGCCTACGCCGAACGAGGGTGGCTAGTCCCCTTGGATGAAAAGCTGCAGGCCCCCGATGTAAACCAGCAAGATTTCTTCCCGAATCTCTGGCCAATGGTGCGATACCAAGGTCAGACCTGGGCCGTGCCCCTCCTCGTGCGCTCTTGGGGCGTCGCCGTGGACGCCTCCCGATACGATCCCGAGCAGGTCCGCACGCGCCTCCAGAATTGGGAGACATTTTCTAACTTTGTAGGCGAACTTGCCGTGGATGCGAACAACGACGGCGTCAGCGACTCGACCCTGATTGGACTCGCCACTCCGCCGGACGTCTTGTGGGAGGCCTTGTTCCTGTCGCGCGGCGGCAATCCCAACGATCCCAATTCGTTTAGCCCGAACAGTAACGCGTGGCAAAGCGCGATGCAGGACTTTTCCCAGATATTGCGCGTGAACCGGCACAGTTTACGAACGAGCCGCACGGCGGCAACAAACCCCGACGCGGGCAGCGAAGTCGTTCGGTTCGTCCACAACGATTTTGGCGGGCTCGCTTCCCTGCCCGGACTGAAGCGTTCGAACCCCGATTGGGTTCTCTTACCCGCACCCGGCACGGCGGCCTTGCCGCCGCTTGACACGACCGTGCTCGCCGTTAAGAAATCCTCTGCCGAGCGCGAAGCCGCGGCCTGGGAGTTTGTGAAGTGGTTGGTTTCCCCCGACACCATGCGCGCGGTCTTCCCCCTGAACGCGCTCACCCCGCTTCGAAAATCCGTGGCTTATACCGGCACCGAACCGGAGGTGCAAGAATTTGCGCGACAAATCGAGCGCATGAAATTTCCAACTCCCGTATCTCAGACCTCGCCCCATTGCGACGATCTGACGGGTCAATTGAAGCTAGTATTAGCGTCCACCGGCGCTGAACTATAAGCAATCATATGAATAGAAAGGGCATGAGGGGCTCATGATTACACGAAATTTGGCAATGAAGATTCTGATGGCAGGACTATTTCTCACAGCAATTGTCATTACAGTGATCCCGGTATTCGCGAACTCGCTGTGCGTGCAATGTACTGATGTGTGTGTCCTCAATTCGATAGAAGGCGGCTGCACTGTCTACTGGGCCCGTCCTGGCTACTGGAAATCAGTTTCCTGCCCGGCCGGCCAGCATAACGGTACCAAGTGTACCACCCCGGCGCAGAACGGCTGCTACACCTCCTACACCGTCTGCGAAACCGGCTGGTGCGACGGCACCGACTGCATCGAGGCCAGCGGCTGCGTGAACTATACGTACGGCAACCTCGACGCCGCCACCACCTACAACGGCGCCACGAACTGCGGATGAGGGGACCCTAGGCCATGCAACCGAACAATACGATGACCATCAACCAGCTAACCAGACGGCCTGAAGCCTACCGCCTACAGTCTACGGTCTACAGCCTCGCCCTCGTCCTGACAAGTCTCATCTGGGCCGGCGACGCCACCGCCCAAACGTCCCAAACGGAGGCCAGACTCACTTACCTCCGCGAACTGATTCGCGCCCGCGACCCCGGCGCGCCCCCGTTGCTCTACGCTAAATTCGAAATCGAGATCAGCGGCCCGGCCGCCTTGTTCCCGGTCCCGCGCACGTTGCGGGGCGAAAACTATCGCCAGGTCAACGTCCAGGAGTGGTGGGCGCAAGACCAGAAGATCGCGGTCGTAACCCACGCGGAAATGACGGCCTGGCTGGACGACGCGGTCATCCGCAATGTCCCCCCGAATTCCGGACCGGGCTATACCCAATGCTTTGACGGCGAGCGCGCGTACTATCACGACCAACGCGCCGAAGGACGGGTCCTCGAAGTGAACTCCCGGTGGCCCTTCCGCAACGCCGCCTATCCGGTCCTCTTCGGACGCAACCGCGCCGCCAAGAGCATCGGTGAAATCCTCGATGACGGGCCGGAGTATGTCGGCGAAGACTCTTCTCAGAATCGCCCCTGCTCCGTGATTCGCCTCCGGAACAGCACGTCGGAAACGAAACTCTGGCTGGCCCACGATTTGGGCGGACTCTGCACCAAAGTCGAAGTCTACGCCCCGCGCGGCCTCGCCTTCGACGCGAACTACCAGTTTGCAGTCGGCCCGGCCGGGTTCCACTACCCGGTCAGTGGAACCGAGCGCCAAATCAACGAGCGCGGCCAAGTCCGCACCGTGGTCTGGCGCACCTTGGACTTCCAGGTCAACCCCGCCGCGCCGCCGGACCTTTTCGCGCCGTCCGCACAGAATGCCGACGTCGTCTTAGATGCCGCGACCGGCGCCGTGCTCAAGGCCCCGGACCAGGAGTGACACCGTGCGCAAGTACACGTTAACCGGTATTTTAGTTCTCGTCGCGGCAGCCGGCTTGGCGCTCCGGCAAGCCCTTCCGCGCCACCAACATGCCCCGCGTGGACTCCAGGTCTCCCCGGCCGAGAACGATCTCGGCGCGACGATTAAAGGCGGCGAAGCCCTCGAAAAATCGGTGACTTTGACCAATCACGGCCGCCGACCCCTCGAAGTGCTGGCCAAACTCACTTGCGGCTGTAGTTCCGCGACTCCCGCTGAATTCACACTCGCGCCCGGCGCCAGCCAACCCGTCCAAGTGCGCATCGTTCCGCCGTCCAAAATGCCGAACTATCAAATCTCTGTGCAATTCGTTGAAAAGAGTACCGGAGAACTCCTCGGAAATACCCGGTTCTACGGCGAATCCGTCCCGTGGCTCGCCGCCGACGTGCAGACCGTCCAATTCGAGATTCTCGGAGAGCGCGGCGAGGCGCAACGCACGGTTCAATTCCGAAATCTTTCCGAGAAACCGTTCCAGGGCCAAGTGGCGCTGAGCGGTGAGGCCGCAAAATACCTGTCGCTGGCGCGGACGGAACTGACGCTCGCGCCCGGCGCCGCCGACGTTATCCGGATCACGTCGCACTACCCCGGCGCGCGTCGGACCCGCGGCGCGCTCAAGTTAAGTTCCTTGACCGGCGCGCAGGCCGCGCTCGAACTCGATGTCGTCCTGACCGGCCAGCCCGTGTACGTGACCGAACCGCCGAGTCTCTTGTGGACCACCGGTACGCCGCTCCCCGGCGAAATGAAGATTTCGCTTTCACGCGCCGACCGTGCTCGATTCGGCATCCTCGAGGCCCGCCTCGAACCCCCGGTCCCTTGGCTGACACCGGTCGTCGAAAACACGCAGGCCGGAGACACGCACGTCATCTCGCTCAAAATACAGCAGGAAGGGATGGGACAGCCCTACTTCGGAAAATTGGTAGTCGGGACCGATTGCGCCGATTACCCGCAAGCCGCCCCCATCCCCTTGATTGGCATTGAACCAACCGGTCCGACCCGTCCGACTGGAACGTAGTTCACAACCAGAAAGTAGTGCTGCGGATGAAGGCCTTGGAATTGGCAGAAAAACTTGGCGCCCGATTGATCGGCGATCCGTCCCTCGATGTGACCGGCCTCGCCGACCCGGCCTCGGCAACTGCTGACGATATCGTCGTCATCTTCTCCAGCTCCAACGGTCTTGCGAACACTCAGGCCAAGGTCGCCGTCGTTCCCCAAGGCTATCAAAACGTCCAGGACATCACCTTGCTCTATGTGGACGAGCCGCGCACCGCCTTCGCGACCCTTACTTCCCTATTCCGTCCGCAAGCGCCGGTCCACCCCGGGATTCATCTCTCCGCGCAAGTGGCCCCCGCCGTCGAGGTCGCCTTCGCCGCCAGCATCGGTCCCCTTTGCGTCGTAGAATCCCACGCTCGCATCGGCCCCGAAACGGTCCTGCGGGCGAATGTGTTCGTTGGCGAGGGCGCGCAAATCGGCCGGGATTGTCTCCTGCATCCCGGCGTGGTGCTCTATCCCGGCACCTGCTTGGGCGACCACGTAACCATCCACGCCAACAGCACCATCGGCCTCGACGGATTCGCCTTCGTCACCGAACACCCCGACCATCCCAAGGTGCATAGCCTCGGCCGCGTCGTCATCGAAGACGACGTCGAGATCGGCGCCGGCAGCGGTATCCAACGCGCCACGCTTGGCGAAACCCGAATCGGACGCGGAACCAAGATCGGCAGCCAAGTCGAGATCGGCCATAACTGCCGACTCGGCCAGTACTGCCTTCTGGCCGGCAAGAACGGCCTCGCCGGCAGCGTCACCCTCGGCGACCGTGTCTTCATGGGCGTCGGCGCCTCCGTCCGGGACCACGTCACCGTCGGCAACCACGTCAAAGTCATGATGAGCAGCACCGTTACCCACGACATCGCTGACAACGAAGTCGTACTCGGTTTCCCAGCCCAGCCCCACGAACCAGAAAAGAATCGCTACAAAGCCCTCAGCCGCTTGGCGGAACAAGCCGACGATCTCCTCCGTTCCCACGAGGTGCATCCATGAATACGTACCAGGTACCGAGTGACGAGTACCGAGTGACGAGAGCAAACGGAAAACTGGAAACCGGAAACCGGAAACTAAGAACCAGAGACCAGGAACCAGGAACAATGGACAAGGACTTCCTATCCCGTCATTTCGGTCCCGTCGAACGCCCCCTGGCCCAGCACGTCCCCGCAACCCGCGTCCTCTTCACGCCCGGCGTCGGCCTCGGTCTCGGCGATCAGTTCATGTGTCTGGCCCTCGTCCGCGCACTGGAAATCCGATTCCCCACCGCCCGGATCGATCTGCTTATCGAATACGAGGACTTCTGGCGTCCGCGCATTTCGCACCGCGTCCGGCTTCTCCCCATCCAATCTTCCCTCGACGCAGGCCTTTCCGACGACGGTTATGATGTCAAAGTCCTCGGCTACCTCCCTGGACGTTTAGCCGAATTGGCGCAATCGCATGCCCCGACCGTATTCTGCGCCGGAGAGAATCTCAACGATTACCGCAGTTTCTACGCGGCCGGCGGCCTCTGCAATGAAATCCCCCTGACCACCTGCCGCGAGGCCGTCGCCGAGGGCGACAAATTCCTCGCGCTCTTTCACGACTTCGGCGTCATCACCTACTCGTCATCCCAATCACCCTGTGTAGATTGGAATGCGCTCACGTTCGACGAACTACCCGCCTCCCTCGCCGGAGCCCGCATCTTCCTCCATCCCGGAGCCGGCAAAGAATACAAGCGCTGGCCCCTGGAAAATTGGATCGAATTGGCCCGCCGACTCACCGCCGCTCGCGCCGAGCTCTCCGTGTCTTCCGGTGATAGCGACCCGGACCGTCGGCTCGCCCAAACGTTAGCGGAAGCCGTGCCCGGCGTCCGTTGTATTTCTTCCGTTGCTCTGGAGATGCTTCTGGGGCTGTTGCGCGACTTCGACCTCGTGCTTTCCGCAGACACCTTTCTGCCGCACGCCATTGCCACCGAGGGCGGTCCCCTCTCCCTCGCAGTATATGGTCCTACCGATCCTTTCCGGTATTGTCCCAACAGCCCCAAGCATTTTTTCATCGCGCCCCTCGCCGTCTCCCCGCAGCAGTTCTACGACGCCATTCACGCCCTGTTTGCGCTGTGCTCCGGCGACCTCGCGGAAATCGCCGTGCCGGGATGCGAGATGCTCCTGATCCGCGCATCGCACGCGCTTACCGGTCTGCTCCGCGAATTACCCGTTTTCGCCACCAACTCCCTGTGGCGTTGGCAAGTAGACGAAACGCTCCGGGTCCTCGGTGAATGCTTTGACGAGCGACACCGCCTGCTTCTCATCGGCGGCGACGAACTTTACTTGCGCCTCCGCCGTTCCATCGCTTCGGACCCCCTCGGCCGCGTCGTCCAGATGCTCCGCCAATCTCCCGTCTGGCGTGCCGCCCAACGAATCTCCCGATTCGCCGTCGCACAACCCCGCGACCATACCCCGGTCCCCACGGACGACCTCTGCCATGTCTGAATCTCACAACTCTCAACAGTCGGTACTTGGTACGTGCTCGTTGCTCGTTGCTCGTTGCTCATTGCTCATTGCTCATTGCTCGTTGCTCGTTGCTCGTTGCTCATTGCTCGTTGCTCATTGCTCGTTGCTCATTGCTCATTGCTCATTGCTCATTGCTTCAAATCGCGTAGACCCAATGCGTCGTCACATAATAAAAATAGTCCACCACCCACCAGAATCCCCCGCTCATCAGCCCGCCGATGACCATGCCCACAAAAAACGGGCGCAGTTTCCGAAGTAAATCGAGGCCGCCATACTTCGTGATGGTGCGCACGCCCACCCATGCAATCAAGATGTGTATCCAGAAATAGTGGATGATATACAGGTTGCTCGTCAGATAGCCCAACGGATGGAACGGCCACCACGTGAAGTTCATCCGCATGATGGACAGGAACAGGGTAACGGCGCCGCCTACACCGACCACGGACAACGATTTCAAATCCGGCCCAAGCGGCGTGTCGTAGTATCGGCGAATCGTCTCGAATGGCTCCAAGGCCAGGTTCCGCGCCTTCCACGGCGACAGGTTTAGGCCGCCGTACGAGTAGTTCAGCCAGAGCGTGGTCGCAAACGCGGCGACGATGGACACGAAAATCGCCAGCAGCATGGCGAAAACCAATCGCCGTGTGTTCAGCTTGTGCCGGTCCGCCAACTTATAACCGCCCAAGATGTAGGCCGGCATGATCGTGTACCAGCGTAAGAAGATACTCTTGAAAAAGCCCAGAACCGTCCACGTCTGCACAGTTAAGGCCGTGGTCCCCGCCAACTTGGCCACGAAGTCATGCACCGGCCAAGGTCCCTGCGACATGAACAGGCCCGCTTCGGCCACAAGTCGGGTCAATACCATCCAGTACACGAGAATTAGACTCACGACCAGCAGTGACCAAAAAGGGTTCGCCCCCGCCACCCAAAGAAAAGCCACCAAAAAAGCTACTCCGCCAATCAGTCCCCAGGTCGCCATCCGGTAGGTTAGCGGTTCCTCCGCTTCGTCAGCCCCTACCCGGAAGTGGACGGCTCGGTCCACGACCGTTCGCAGATGGCTCCGCATCATCCACAATATCACCAGAAAATAGCCCAGGAAG
The DNA here is from genome assembly GCA_016209895.1 of Candidatus Hydrogenedentota bacterium. Taxonomy (GTDB): domain Bacteria; phylum Hydrogenedentota; class Hydrogenedentia; order Hydrogenedentales; family SLHB01; genus JACQVH01. The sequence goes on from JACQVH010000035.1 coordinate 15,003, forward strand.
GCGCCTGTGCCCTGGTCATTCATCACCGGCGAGAAAAAATCGGAATAGGTTTCATTGATACCGAACGCGTAGAACAAAACCGTCAGCGCCTTATTCACCACCCAAAAGAACCAAAGACTGAAGAGCATCTCCTCCGTGAGCAACATAAAGAACGCCACCGAGTGAATGCTGATATAAATGTAAAGATAGCCAATGCCGTTCCACGGAAACTCCGTGAAAAGTGCTTCCAAGTTGATATCAATCGGAATGCGAGGAAAGACCGGCGAGATGACGTACAGGTTCGCGAACAGATGATACACGAACGGGATGAGGAACCCCGCCCAAGTCCAGCGGTTGCGCCAAAACGGGGACACGAGGGCTTTCTCTTCGGGGTCGGGCATCAGGCTCATGTACTCCGGCACGACGTTATAAGCGAAGGTCAGTTGCTCCCGCTGTACCCATTGCTTTCGCACGATGGACATCATGCAGACGTAGACGAAGAAGAACACAAATACCCATAGGCCCCACAGGCTCAAGGGACCCGCCCAAGTGCGAAATACCAGACCCCAATCAATCGGTCCGATCGAGGTGCGGGAGAAGATGCCCTTGATGGCGTCGAAATCCTGTGGCGCCAGCCATTTCGGAATAATATCGCCGGTCCCAAGCTGGAAGATTTCCTGGAACTTATTGGACGGCGAAGCATAGTAGACCGGGGCCGCCAACGCCGGTACCAGCACCTGTGCCAAACCGATGGACGGTGCGGTCATTCCCACCCCCAACATGCAATAGACGACCAGAACTTCCCGTGTGGTCAGTGCCCAGCCCGGACGGAGCCCCCGCAGCGGCGTATTTACTCCCCATACCAAGACAAACAGCAGCACAATGATCGCGGGCGCAGGCACGAGATGAAAAGTCAGTGAACCGTGAATCATCTGGTCCACGTAATGCACCAGCCCACACTCCAGGAGAACGAACACGAGGCCCACGCCGATAGCCCTCGGCGTTACCCCGCCCCGCTTCTCGTCCGATATTGCCACGCGCCGATTCGCTCCGTTCCGCACCGAAGTTCAAATTGCGGCGGCATTATAGGCTCCTGAACTGCACCGTTAAACCGTCACGTCTCGGGTGTTACGAAACCGCGTCCCGCCCAAGTTTCCGACTGGCTCAACGGCAAGCTGTGTGGCAAAGACCCCCGTAAAGGCCAATGTAGAAACGGCTGACAAGCCGGCTCTGGCGCCCGACGAGCTGGCCGGGGATTCGTCCTGCCCGTACCTTAATTGGGTCTCAAATGCTTCCGAGTTGGCGGCAATATTCGTATCTTTCACGCTTAATTTAGCGATCTCGCGATAGTAGCCTCTCCTACCCCGCCCGGGTTCACACCGATAGGGAATTGGCCGGATTTCTTTGTTGACAGGCCTCTCAGATTCCTTGTAGTATGCGCTTTTGTCTTTGGCAACTTGGGCTAGGTTTGCCGGTCAACGCAGAAGGAGAACGTGTAGTCATGTTGCACCTGATCGCGCTGTTACTGCTGACCCAACAGCCGCTGCTACCGATCGCGGAGGGCGTGGCCTCCTATTATACGGTAGCCAGCACTGGAAGCGACCTCACGGCTTCCGGGGAACTCCTCAAGGACGACGCGTATACCTGCGCCATGCGGAAAGGGGAGCTAGGCTCTTATATGCTGGTCGTAGCCGAAAACGGCAGTTCGGTCGTCTGCCGACTTAACGACCGTGGTCCGTACGTCAAGAAGCGTATCATTGACTTATCCGAGGCCGCCATGCGGCGGCTGGACACACGCGCCGGCACCCTCAAGGTGAGGGTCTACAGCCTCGGGAAAGACCTTCCCGACCAACTGGCCCAACTGGTTCCATCGGACGGATAATTACGTCTTCGGACCAATATCCAACCAGCCTCGCCGCGTTTCGGCCTACCGTCCCCGGTCTTCAGTCATATCCCTTACCGGGTGCACGGCGCCAAGAGGGCCCGAGTCTTAGCAAGCAGTTCGGCGGCGCGATACGGTTTCTGGATGAAGCCCGCCGGGCTGTCGTGCTTAAAGTAGCCGGTGGCTTCCGGCTCGCCGTAACCGCTCGAAAGCAGCACCACCGCTTCGGGGTTGATCTTTCGGATTTCGCGAAATACCTCTTCTCCGCTCAGGCGCGGCATCGTCAAATCCAGCAACACCAGCAAGATGTCATTGTGATGCGCCCGGTACAGTTCCAGGCCCTCCTGCCCGTCGGCGGCCGTCAAGACGGCCATGCCGTGACGTTCCAGGGTCAGTTTTGCCACATTCCGTACCGCAGTCTCGTCGTCCACCACCAGAACGGTACCGGAAACGGCCCAATCCCTGGTTTTTTCATCGGCGGTCGGACTCAAGGGTTCCATCTGGGGGCACGCCGGGAACCAGATTCTGACCGTGGTGCCCCGGCCCGGCTCGCTTTCAATCTTGATGGCGCCGCGATGCCCGCGAACGACACCCATAACGGCCGCCATACCCAATCCGCGTCCCGTGAATTTAGTGGTAAAGAAGGGCTCGAAGATGCGTTCCAGGGTCTGTGGGTCCATGCCACACCCCGTATCGTTCACTTCGAGGAACACATAGGTTCCGGGGGGCAAATCGTCGTGGAAATAGGTGCTCTGAAGAAAGCCCGTGTCCAGTTCCATCGTGCCGGTACCGACCGTGATCACGCCGGCTTTTTCTTCGAGTGCATCGGAAGCGTTCGTGATCAGATTCATTGCCACTTGCCGGATTTGTGTGGAGTCGCCTTCTATCGCGGGCACCTCTCGGGCGAAGTTGTAGCGCAGCATGGCCTTCTTGGAGATAGACACTTGAACCAAGTGGGCCATCTCTTCGACCAGGGTCGAGAGATTCAAAGGTTGCACGACGAACGCGCCCCGTCCCGAATACGCCAGCATCTGTTTGGAAAGCTCAGCGGCGCGTTGGGCGGCAAGTTCGATCTGGTTCAGGCTCTCGCGCACCGGCGATTCGGGCGGCAGTTCCAGTAAGGCCAGACTGGCGTGGCCCAGCACGCCCATCAGGAG
>JACQVH010000036.1 GCA_016209895.1 Candidatus Hydrogenedentota bacterium
GAGGGTGGGGGTGGGGTAAATGTGGTTTGGATCACAAGCCCGGCCGGTTTTGTAAGGTAATTTGATGCGATTGCCCTGGGTTCACGGGTTTCCGATTTCCGGTTTTCAGTTTCCGGTTTTGGCGGTTGTGGAGTTGTGCGGCGCTTTCCGTTCGTGCCAACGGATGTAGATGAGGGCGAGTACTGCGCCGATGAGGTCGGAGACGAGGTCGAGGGCGGTGTTTTCGTATCCGCCGACGCCGGTTTCCGGAACCAGAACTACGGCGATGAACTCTACGATTTCATTCAGGGCGCCGGCGCCGAGTCCGGCCATGACGACCACGATGGATAGCGCCGTTCCGGTTCGGAGATTCGGACGTAACAATGGCTGCAAGAGATGTTGCATGAGAAGAGTAGCGACGCCGAAGCCGACGATGTGAACGAATTGGTCGAACCGTAGGACCGGATACTTCGAGGACAATGGGATGAGCATCTGGCCGTAGAGGACGTGGTCACCCACGTGAATCCCACCGCCGCACATGTGCATCAAGGACCAAGCCGTTAAGCCCCAGAGAATGTGGTTCGGATACCGGACGCGTTGGTTGGTCGCGAGGATAACGAGAAAGAAGAACACGATCACGGCGATATAGATCATGAACTCGTAGTTCTTCCGCGATAGATAGAAGGACGCGAACGCGAGAAGATAAATGCCGTTGAAGATGAGAATGGGCCACTGGCCTTGACGGATGGTCATGAGCGATTCGCCTCCATTCCTTTTCGTTGTCCGTGTGATGTGCCTTGGAGTGCGGCGGCAGTGACGCCGCTCTTACTTGCGGCGGAGCCGCTTCACTCCGAAGCCCAGTTGCTCGTGAGGCGACAGTGTGACGCGCCGAACGCGCTCCGCGCGAATTGAAAGCGGTGTCGCGGCCACCGCACTCCAAAAGTGTGTCAATTGTAGCTAAACTGCCCGCACAGTGCATAGCAGCGTCGGGCAGAATGGGTTGCAAATTGCGGGGGTTGATGGCACGATAGGCGAGCATTTTGTGATAACCCACGGGAGATAATTCATGGATAGTCACAAACACTGGCTGGATCGGCGGGATTTTCTGAAGGCGGGACTTGGCGCGGCCGCCGCTACGGCGGCTTTTCCCAGCGGAGATGCCCAGGCGGAAACGCCGGCGGCCAAGGCTATTTCGGTTGAGGGCAATCCGATCCCGGTGCGGACTTTTGGCAAGACCGGCTATCGGTTTCCGGTGCTGGGGCTGGGCGGGGCTGCGTTTATCACCCGGGATGCGCCGTACTACGGCGTGGAGTTGCCACCCGTCGAAGAGCGGATCAAGTTGGTACGCACCGCGTATGACAAAGGGGTTCGGTATTTCGACACGGCGCGGATTTATGAGGAGAGCGAGCACATCGTAGGCGAGGCGCTGAAGGACATTCGCGACCAGGTGTATATCGCTTCGAAAGTCCTGGTGCATGAACCGGAGAAGGCGCGGGAGAGCGTCGAAACTTCGCTCAAAGAACTGCAGATGGACCGGATTGATTGCTTTCAGGTGCATGGTCCGGCCATCGAGAAGATTAAGTTCGAGGGGGCGATGAAGCTTTATGAAGAGCTCGTCAAGTTGCGGGAGGAGGGGCTCTTCCGGTTTATCGGCTTGACCGGTCATAGTTCTTATGACGAGATGTATAAGATGATTAGCACCGGCAATTTCGATCAGGTGCTCATTGAATTCGGCTATATACGCAAAGGGATTGGTACGAGACATTCGAACACGATGCTGGAGTGGCGTGAGATGTGTCTCGCGAAAGCTACCGAGTTGCAGATGGGGGTGGTGGCGATGAAGGTGCTATGCGCGAACGTATTCAGCCACAACGCGCTCCAGCTCATTCCCGATTACGATGCAGAGGCCGCCAAGCGTTTGCCGGGCGCGGCGATGCGGTGGACGTTGAGTGATCCGCGGGTACACGTGCTGAACATCGGAATGTCGTTCGTTTCGGACATCGAGGAAAACGTCAAGATGCTGACGGGCGATGTGACGCTGACGAATCAGGACCGGCTGTTGCTGGCGGATTTTGCGGAGAAGGCGTATCGGCATCCGAAGATTGAGAATTTGCCGATTGTCTAAGGGGAATGGAACGCGGATGACGCGGATGGAGGGGATTTTCGCGGATTTTGTTACGCTGGCCATGCTGGTCAGCTTGCCTGCGTGGGCGTTCAATGCGCCTGAAGACCAGAACGGGCCTCTGAAGCTGAGGATAGAGGGGCCGTCTGAAGTTACGCAAGCGGACGTGCCGTTGGCGGTCGGGGTTGTTCTTGAAAATTCGAGTGACGAGGCATTGCGGGGTATCACGTATGTTCGAGTGATTGATTCTTGGCGTGTGGAACCGGCCGAGAAGATCGAATTCCTTTTGGAAGGGCGGAAGTCGGAGCGGAGTGATTTTGTAGTGATTGCGGACGCGGGGACGTATAACGCGCATTACCCCGTTCACGCGTACGCCGAGTTTGAACATGGCGGGGAGAAACGTTTTGCGCATGCTATTCTGGTGGTCGAGACCAAACTCCCAAATCCGCCGCAGCCTCGGCTCCCCGTGGAGTGGAAACCGGTGATTCTTCCCATTAACAAACCGTTGCCGCTGTGGCGGCTGCCCATACGGCGCGTGCTGTTTGAAACGTTTGGGCAAAAGCCGCGCCTGATGCCCGTGGGTTGGTTCGGAAGTGATGGGCCGTCCCGCGGCTTTGCCGAGTTTGGGAGATCGGTTCACCGGGGCGAAGCGCTCGATTCCGTGGTTATGCACCCGCCGTGGTATCAAGGCCTGACGGGAACGATGTTCGTGGAGTATCCGATTCTTTTGCCGCAAGAGACGCCGATCAAGGTTTGGTTCGCAAATGCTATTCGCGATCATCATCCGGAGCGGGGCGAGCCGGCTAGTGACGGCGTTACGTTTCGGGTTCGGGTCGCTCCCTTTGACGCGCCGGATGACACGCTTGGAGAAATCGTCTTTGAACGTCATACGGACGCTAAACTGTGGCAGAAGGGCGAGGCCGACTTGAGCCGATTTGCTGGGCAGAGCGTGCGTGTGCAGTTCGAGTCGCATCCGGGACCGAAAAACGACACTACCTGTGACGAATCATACTGGGCGGAGCCAAAGGTCTTCGTCGGCGACACTCCTCCCCTGCCGCCGCCGGACTCTATGCCACCTTTCGTATCCCTGGGGACCGTGACGGCCGGTGACGCGGAATATGAGGTGCAGATTGCCGGCATTCCATTTCGCGGGGAGATTTGCTTCAGTCGCGGAGACCAACGGCTCAGCTTCCAGGGATTTAGAGCGAGCGTGCTGGGCGACGTGGTGACGGAATGGGGCGCCTTGAGCGTTCCCGGGAAGATCACCGTGGAGAAGGGCGAGCGTGGGCAGCGCGTCCGCCGGAGCTACGAGACGTGGGCCGGCCCTTTTGAATTGCGGAATGAGTATTGGATTGAAGGCGGCGCGTTTCGCGTTCGCACTTGGCTGGAAACAGATGTGCCGCCTCGACCTTGGCTGGTGGCGTACCTCGAAGACGTCTCGCTGGGTCCATGGAGTCAGAAAGCGAAGCGGGTTTACGCGGGCACGGGAAACGTCATTGCCGAACCGCAGGCATTCGAACTGGGCTACGATGGACACCGGCTATCTAGTTCGTTTGTCGGTTTTGATTTTGAGAATGGCATGTCGTTGTTGATGGCGGTGGACGTCCCGCCGTCGCGGTTGGAAGTCAACCCGGACCCGAACCACATTTATACGTTGCACGCGGCGCATGCGCAGATCTGGACGTTTATCCCGGCAAATGACATTTGGGACGCGGTGAAAGTTTGGCGGGAACTGGACCCACGTAGGGCGAGCCGGGGTGTGCCGAAGCTCGCGGGCCGGTTCGTATTCGATCTCTGGGGCGGGCGCTACGCGGAAAGTGCCGACGCGCTCGAACGCGCGTTCGCTTACGGTCTCACCGATTTGGTGGTAGTCTGGCACAATTGGCAGCGCTGGGGCTACGACTACCGTCTGCCGGACATCTATCCCCCGAACCCGGACCTCGGCACGCTGGAAGAATTCAAGCGATTAGCCGATGTGTGCAAGCAGCATGACATTCTGTTCGCACCTCACGACAATTACATTGATTTTTATCCGGATGCGGACGAGTATTCCTATGAACACATCGCTTTCAACCCGGACCAGCAGCCGATTCGCGCCTGGTTTAACGAAGGTCGCAAAGCGCAAGCGTACCGTTGGCGACCGGACCGCGTGCAACCGTTTGTCGAGCGGAATCTGAAACTGATTCGCGACAGCTTCTCCGCCACTGCGTATTTTATTGACGTGTGGTCTTCGATCGGACCGCACGACTACTGGACGCACGATGGCGAGTTCCGCACGCGGGTCTCGACGCGCGATACGTGGGGCGAGGCGTTTGCGTGGATTCGGGATTACCTGGGCGCCGACGCGCCGCAGATTTCGGAAAGCGGCCATGATCAATTGCTTGGGTGGTTGGATGGTGCGCAGGCGAACCATCTGCGCGTCGGAAGTCCGCCGTCCGGTTACTATTCGTGGGCAGTCTGGGATATTAGATGTACCGATGCGGAGCGCGTTCCATGGCTGGACGCCGCCTATCATGACCGATTCATTCTGCATGGCGCCGGTTATGACCCGCGCTATCGCGGCGGTTTGAATAGCCACCTGCACGGCATCTATAGCGATGACTACGTTGCCACGGAGGTGTTGACGGGCCACCCCGCGATGGTGCCGGAACCGTTCAGCCGTGATGCAGTGCGCATGTATTGGTTGCTACACGACCTGATGCGCGGTCTGGCGCTGCATAGGATTGACCGGGTTGGATTCGTTGCCGGCGATCTGCATCGCCAGAAGGTGACGTGGGATAACGGCGCGGAGGTCTGGGTCAATCGCGGGGAAACGGATTGGGAAGTTGAGGAACACGTGTTGCCGCAATACGGATTCTACGTGCGAGTGCGGAATTCGGAGTGCGGAATGCGGAATGAAGCCACCAATGAAGGGCAGGAGTTTTGTGAAGCGGCCATTGAGCGGAAGGACGGCGTGATAGGCGAGTGGTCGCGATCGCCCGAGAGTTGGTATGTGAACGCGCGCCCAATTATCAGTAATCGGTTGCCGGTGCGCGTGTCGCTGGAGTCGTTGACTCTTCAGCCCGACCGAGTCCTCGATATCGGTTTGACGTGGCGGGCCGAAGTTCCACTCGAGCAAAACTGGCGTGCATTTGTTCATTTCGTGGACGAAAAGGGCGACATCCAATTCCAGGCCGACCACGATTTCGATACGCCTACGACTCAATGGAAGGGAACGTATTCGAGCCAAGGGCGGACGCGCGTGCCGGAGAAGTTCAGGCCGGGTCAGTCATTTGAATTGCGCGTCGGTTTGTATGATCCGACGACACACGCGCGTGCGGCTATTGAGGGCTACGATGATGACAGCCAAGCGGTTCGATTGGCGGCGATTCTTCTGAAGGGAGAGAGTGACACGTTAAGTGGCGTGGAATGGAAGACGCTGGCCGAGAAGGACGACCCGCGCGCTGCGCGGGGGAACCCGACACAGAAGATGATCGCGTTCGACGGCGTCACCACCAATGGCGCGGCGCGGCTAACGAATGATGCTGGCAGGATCGTTGTCACTCCGCTGCCGAGTGGCCAACCATTTATACTTCGGTTGAGGCCGGACCAGATAGCAGGTGGAATTCCGGAAATTACACGCGTTTCGGCCGTTAATGAGAACGGAGAAGTGCAACAAAGCGTCGAATTCCGGAAAGATGCGGGCGAAATCATCCTCGAGTGTGGACCGGGCGTGTCGGCGTATCGCCTGGAATAGCGCTTCATCTTGCGTTGGGCAGTTACCGTGGTTCGGGGAAGAAGTGGGCTTCGATCATTCCGCAGAACGTATGGTAGATGACGATATGCGCTTCCTGAATAACCTTCACGGAATCGCCCGGGGCTTTGATTGCGATATCGGCGATTTCGGCCATCTTGCCACCTTTGGGGCCGGTGAGCGCGACCGCAGTGACGCCGGAGGCCTTGGCCACGGAGAGCGCCATGAGGCAGTTGCGCGCGTTGCCGGACGTGGAAATGCCGATCAGCACGTCACCCGGCTTGGCGAGAGCCAGCGCCTCCTGCGCGAATGCGACGTCACGCAACGGGGAGTCGTTCTCCATCGCGGTCTTGAGTGATCCATTGAATCCTAATGCGATGGCCGGCAGCCCGGCTTCGAGGTGTTGGGCCAGTTCGTCGCCGTGGGGGTATTTCTTTAGACGTGCGGTTAATTCCGCGTTGATCGGACGCTTTCGCTCGAAGCTTTTGCAGAGTTCTCCGGCAATGTGCATCGCGTCGGCATTGCTGCCGCCGTTCCCGCAAGTCAGTAGTTTGCCGCCTTGGTCATAGCAACGCACGAGCGCATCGTGCAACGATTGAATGTGCGGGACACAACTCTCGAGGTCGGGCCGGCGTTGCAGCATCGCATTCAGAATTTGTTGTTCGATTACAGTCAGTTTTGTCATCACTTTGCTTCCAAGCCGTGGAGCAATGCCAACAAGAAATCTCGGTTGTCGGCGGTCAGGTAGCGCATTGTGCCGCCCATACGCGCAAACGTCTTGTTGTAGCGGAGGTAGTAATCCGGATTATCTTGCGGGGGCTCGCCCTGTTGCCAGTCCCAGTGCGATTCCTGCAGGTCCACGATGACCATGAAATGATTGTCCATGTGAGCGCCGCGCTGAATCGCGACGTTCTGCGCCATGGACAGCGACTTCTCGAAAATCATTGGGGACATCACCGCCGAGCCGATGGAAAGGTATACGCCGCCGTCCAGCTTCGTTACGTTCTGCGCGTATGCCAGGAAGACGCGCTCGGCGGTGCGGCCAATGGCGGCGCAGTGGTTCATTGGATGGACGTAGATGATGTCGTGGCCGATCATGGGATGGCCGGTAAACGGAATCTTGAGACGGTATGCGGCCGCCTGCAACCCGAACTTTTTGTGCGGATGCGGCACGCTTAGCCAGCCGGGATTAAGGTCGAAGGCTCGTACAATGTGCAACAAATCCGCGGCGGCGGCGGCACGTTCCGGTTCGTTGTCCGTGAAGGTGCGAATGGTTTCACGCAATTCCTCGACTGACGGAATCTCGAGACCCTCATTTTGCACCAGCGCGCCGACGGATTCGCCGTAGCCGAGTCCCAAATGAGCGCCCACGGCGATGGCGAGGTTGAGGTAGTAGCCGGTTTCCTGCCAAGTGCCGAATTCTCCGCGGGTCACGTTCGCGCGGACATCTTCGCTCGAATGCCCCTGATACGCGAATTCCCAGTCATGGATGATGCCCGCGCCGTTCGTGGCGAGGTGGGTGATCCAGCCGTCCTCGATGAGTTTGATGAAGACGGGACTCAGACCGTTCTTGATCGCGTGCGCGCCGAACGCGAGCATTCGGGCCTTGCCTGCCGCGCGGGCGGCTTGGACGCGCTCGATCGTCTCTTGCATGACTTTCTGTCCCGTCTCAGAAAAGGGGTGCGGCTGCGCGGTGACGGGCACATGGTCCTTCTCGATGTGCACCTTGTTCTTGCGCGCGCTTAGGGGTTTCAGGTGAACTTGAAACCGGTCAAATTGCGGAAATGGCATTGATTCTGTTTCCTCAGGCTAATCTCTTGCGCAATCACCAGGCTCCTCGCGGGCGGCAGCTACAGAGCCATACCACTCGCTCAACTGCTTCCGGACCGCGTCGGCGTTAGGTGACTCGATCTCTTCATAGATTTGCAACGCTTCTTCCGCGCGAGCGATGGCCGATTCTCGTTCCCCGAGGCGATCAAGAGCCAGACTTATGTTAAAGAGGCCGGTAGCCTCTCCCTGCCGATCCCCGGTCTCGCGGGAAATGATCAGCGCCTGCTTGTAGTATTCGATGGCGCGGCGCACCTCGCCTAAGCGGGCATACGCCAAGCCCAGGTTGCCCAAGTGGTTCCCTTCGCCCCGCCGGTCCCCAATCTCCTGGGCAATAGCCAAGGCTTGCTCCTGATATTCGATGGCTCGGTGCGCCTGCCCTAAGTGGGCATAGGCCACGCCCAAGTTGCCCAAGTGGTTTCCTTCGCCGTGCCGGTCTTCGATCTCCCGGGCAATGGCCAAGGCCTGCTCGTAATACTCAATCGCCCCGTGCACCTCCCCTAACCGTGCATAGGCCGAGCCCACATTGCCTAGGCTGGCACCTTCGCTTCGCCGATCCCCAGTCTCGCGGGCGATGGCTAGGGCCTGCTTGAAATACGCGACACCGCGACGTAGCTCCCCTAACCGAGTGTAAGCCAAGCCGAGGTTGCCGAGGTGGTTTTCCTCGCCCAGCCGGTCCCGGATCTCTTGCGCAATTGCTCGAGCTTGGTCATGATAACCGATGGCACGGCGTACATCTCCTAATTCAGCATATCCCAAACCCAAGTTTCCAAGTTCCGCTGCTTCACCGCCGCGGTAGCCGATCTCTTGGAAAATCGCAAGTGCTTGGTCGTAATAGTGAATGGCACGGCGCACCTCCCCCAATTGAAAATACGCCGAGCCTAGGTTCCCCAGGTCCATTCCTTCTCCGCGGCGATCTCCGATTTCTCGTGAAATGGCCAGTGCCCGCTCGTGATACTTAATGGCGTGGTGAACCTCCCCGATGCGAGAATACGCCGAGCCCAAGTTGCCCAAGTCCGTTGCTTCTGCGCGCCGATCTGCGGTTTCTCGTGAAATGGCCAGCGACTGCTCGTAATACCGAATGGCGCGGCGTACCTCCCCAAGACGAGAACACGCCGTGCCAAGGTTTCCCAGGCTTGCGCCCTCGGACCGCCGGTTCCCATTCTCCCGGGCAACGACCAGCGCCCGCTCGAAATACTCAATCGCACGGCGTACCTCCCCAAAGCCGAGATATGCTGAGCCCAGCGCATCTAACGACATTCCAATCCCGTGCCTATGCCCGACCTTCTGGGTGACGGCCAGCGCCTGCTCGAAGTAGTTGACCGCGCCGTGGACATCCCCGATCGTTTGGAGCGAGCGGCCCAACGTTGTCAGGCACGTGGCCATAAGGGTCGCGTCTCCCTTTCGCCGCGCGACGGCCAGAGCCGCTTCCGAATGGGTGCGCGCTTCGGTGTATCGGTCCGCCGCTAGTGCGGCTTCGGCGGCGCGCAATTGCAACTCGGCGATCGCCAAGGTTTCAGACTCGTGGGCCAGGCGCTGCTTTAGCAGCGCTTCCGCCTGACGATACTTATCCTGTACGTTTTGAAGCAGCAGCCGATAGGATTCATCAGGCTTAAGGTGGTCTTTCTCGGACCTCAAGAGTACGGCGGCCACCCGGCCATCCCATAAATCCGGCGCTTTCCAGGGAAGGACTTCATCCAGCGTCTGCGGCGAGACCCAGAATAGTGCAAACAAGCGCTGTTCGTGGAAAACCTCACGGTGGACGTTCAACATACGAAGGATATTGTTCCGAGCCTCAGATTCTGGTGACGGTACGTTCAGCATTTTGTCCAACGTGGAGATTGAAAGAACTTCACCGCTGTGTTTAGAAATCTCATCGAGCCAAGTGCGTGTCGTTCTAAGCGGGAATTCGCGCGGCTGTAATGCCTTTGGAAGCAAACGCCGCAGCGCGGACTTGGCTTTCCTTCGCAACTCCGAATCCTCTACCCCAATGAACGCATAGCCTCCCCGCTTAGCCAGGCGCTGGACGCACTCGGCCACCTCGCTAAGCACGCGTCGGTTTGAGCTGGAAAGCGTCATAGCGTGGAACTTTGCGAAAGGCACGATTCGACATCAGATCAACCCGGTCGCGGGTGGTACCGCTCTAATAAGGGCGCAACGACCGGATTTATGGCGGTCGTTCTCGCGCCGTTTTCATATTCCAGCAAGACGCGCGCGTGGTACAGTTCCATCAGAGTCTTCTCATCTTCCACCGGTTCCCCTTTCAGGACCGACTCCAACACTTTGTAATGCCGCGCATGTAGCTGCCGGCTATAGCTGTTTCGCAAGTCAATGATGACTTCGTCCACCAGGTCCGGAAAGATTTGGGACAACTTTCTGGCGCGAGCTTTGATGATGCTATCCTTGAGGATACGCACGAGTTCACGGACTACCCCGCCGCTGTTGGAAATCGCCTTCTTGCGGGCCCGTTCATCAATCAGTGTCAAGGACATCCTTTTCGCGATGAAGTCTTCCAGCAACCCAAACTGATTGGAGACTCGAAAGTTACGAATAAAGTAGGCCTTGCTGAAGATATTGATGATGCTGCGGAATGTCACGGAATAATAAAGCGCAATGGGCATGGTGTAGACGATCTTGCATCTTGGCGTCACCATATAGCCGCCCGCCCGATGAAAAAGCTGCTCGGCGCGGTCCAGGTCCGGGATTTTTTCCAGGTCGTCAATGACGATGAGGAGATCGCGATCACGCAGCGAAACGCGGACTTGGTCAACGGCGAGATTGATCACTTCCAGCAATTCCGTGATATTTCGGGCCATGGCGTCGTGCATCTTATCGCGCGCGACGACCTCCCGTAACAAGACTGTCAGTACACGCTTGAAGAAACCGTAGACGTTCTGGCGGGTGACGTTCTTGGCAAACGGCTTCAGGGAATCATCCCCGCTGGCGGCGAAAGAGATCCACTTGGATATGTTCTTCAAGGTCTCGGCCTTGAATTCGATTTTCGCTTCCATCGCGGCGGTGACGAGTTTCGCCGCGAAACTGAGCAGGAAATCCAAGTAGTCAAAATCCAGAATGTTGAGTACGTCGCGCACTGGGTAGTGAACCACGAAGAAATGGTTTCGGATTTCGCCGTCGGCAGCTAGGCGGTTCAATTCCGTGGACTTGCCGGAACCCATGTGGCCGGTAAGAAGAATCTTCTCCGGCAAGCGGCTCTGCGTCAGATGTACTTTGAGTTCCTCGAGCGGATTATCCGGGCGCTCGATATAGAACTCCGGTGACGCGGCGGGCGGCGCGTCCTTTTGTTGTTCAGGAAGGAAGATCAGCGGCTGAAGCTCGTCAAAGTTATCAATCGCCTGTTCGAGTGATTCGGCTCGCATTCGTGTCCTTCCCTTATCGCGGTCCGTCGGTCGCGCGAAAAGCCTGCAATCGCGCCGCCATTATATCTGAAACTCTACGGTAACGATCTTTTTCTTGCCGAGTTTGAGGGTGAGCGCGCCGCCGTTGGTCTGGAGCGGTTTTTGTCGGTCTTCGTTGAGATTCGTGAGCCAGGCTTGTTGAATGGGCCGATGCGTTTTGAGCGTGCCGATAATGGCCTTGTCCGTCGGGTTGAAGATGCGGACGACAAAGCTTTCCGGACGGTCTTCGGCGCGTTTGAACGCGGTGAGCTGTAGATTGTCGCCGGTCAGTTCGAGGAAACTGAGCGACTTGGGCAGCGTGCCCTCGTGCGGACCGGCCTGCGCGGCTTCCAGCGGCAGATTCAGGTCTTCCGCTTCGGCGAAGACGCCGTTGGTCCAATCGCCCGTATGCGGATAGAGCGCATAGGTCCACTCGTGCGGTCCGATACACTGTGCGAGTTCCATTTCCGGGTACACTTCGTAGCGTCCGAAGATCGGGCAATTGCGATACGTAAAGGCGCGGAACAGCGTAATGGCGAGGGTTCGTTCCGGATTGTCCAGTGCCTCGTATTCACGAATGCCGGTGTTCAGCACGGCGAAACCAGCATTGCCGTCGGATATATCCACGAAGCGGTACATCGGATATTGGGGATTGGGCCGGCCGAAGTAGGCGTTTCCCGGCTTCACGTGGATGTCGCGTGAGATGACATCGAAGGCAGCCTCGGAGTCTGACTTATCGGCTTTCAGATTGGTTGGGAAGATGACGCGCAGACGATGATTCCGGCACGTATTCGTGAGGGACGTGGTAACATCCAATCGGCGCGAGCCGGCGCGGAGCGTGAATCGGCTGGTGACGACGAGGTCGCGGACTTCGCGCATCCGGCTCGTGTGATTCATCTCCGCCTCTCGGAACTGTGCGGTCAATTCGTGTTCGATGCCGGCGGGAATCTTCATGTGATAGTCCACACGTATGCGGCCGAACAACGGGCCCGCTTCTTCCAACGCGATGGAAACGGGAAAACCGTGTGAGGTAATCGTCCGATTATCGTCCGGCTCCATGTGTATCCAGGAGTGGCCGGTCTCGCCGGTATCTTCCAAGTAATGTAACCCGCGATACGTCGCGCCACTTTCTTTTTGGGTCAGATTCAGGGTGCCGTCGCTGTTGAATTCCACGCGGAGGAATTCATTTTCGAGGACATTTCCGGCGGGCGAGAGCGTGCCGGGCACGTACTCGAAGCGATTCTCGCGGACCAAGTGATAGGTCTTATAGCCGAAGGCCGGCACGTCGTCCACCTCGATGTGGCACTGGACGCGCTGAGAGTTCATTTCAATCGAGATGTCCTGTAGATTTCGCACCAGCGTGCTCCAGTCAAACTGCTGTTTTTTCTGCAGGCGCTGTTTCCTCTTGCCGTCCGGCGTCTGCACACTGAACGCCTCGTAGCCCATGCCGTTGGGCATATCTAAATAACAGGAAATGACGCCGCTACGCGGGAACGGGCACGAATTGAAGACGGTCAGGACGGAGTCTTTCGGCAACAAGTCGGAATTGTTCACGCTGATCTGTACGGCCTGCATGCCACGCCGCATCAAGCCCTCGCTTACGATTTCAATCTGCTCTGCGCGATGCAGCGCGTCGCGTTCCATCTGGTCAATGCCGGCGCCGGTAATCGTGTCGTGCGGATGGTTCTGCAACAGCATCTTCCAGGCGCGTTCCAAGGACGCCTTGAAATACTCGCCGCCAACCATAGAGCCGATGGCGCTCCACGGTTCCGCAAGGCGCTGCAACTGGACCTCGGCGCGGTGGTTGGCTTGGCGCAAGCGAATGCGCGCACTGATCACGTCACCCATGAGGTGGGTCCATTTACCGGTCGAGCCCGGATCGCGGCTCTCGCCGCGCAGCACGGTCGGGTCTTTGAACTCTTTGCGCATGGCGCTCATGTACTCTTCCAGGCTCGAAAATTTGATGGTGTGCTCCGGCAAGAGCTTCTGGCAAAGCTTCATGATCTCGGTCTCTTTGGGATCAGGATTGGACGAGTCGAAGCCCTGCATGCAGCAGATATGGCTCGTGGTGAAATGCTCGGATTCATCGCGAACCAGTTTCAGCAACTGCTCGCGAATCGGCGCATCGTTCCAATGTTTCTTCTTGTCATCGAGAACATAGTAATGCTCGCGCGGCCGACCGTCGGTGGCCAGTCGGAACGGCGCGGCGCCGCGGTCCCAGTCGTAGCACGCGAACACGTCGTCGGAGCCGTAGCGTAGCACGCGGTATACGTAGACGTAATAGCTGAACCGGCTCATACACCCAAAACGCATCCCCAGCAGCCGCGAGCCATCCGGGCCTTCGAGTACGAACTCGCTGTGCGGCGTGTTGATGCCTCGATAGAAGATGATCGTGTCAATATCGAAGCCGTTGTAGATTTGCGGCATTTGCGAGGTCTGCCCGTAGCCGAAGGGGGTGTAGCCAATCTTGCAGACCTTGCCGTAGGACTGCGCGATTCGGTGTCCGACCACGAGATTGCGAACCGTGGATTCGCCATTGACCAGATACTCTTCCGGAAGCGAGTACCAGGGCCCGACGATGAGCCGGCCGGATTTCACATGCTTCTCAATCACAGGACGTTTTTCCGGTCGAAGTTCGAGGTAGTCTTCGATGCCAATGGTCTGCGAATCGAAGGTGAAGGAATGAAGTTCCTGATCGGTATCAAGCAAGTGCAACAATTCGTCCATAAACTGAACGAGCAGCAGCCGCGTTTCCTCATAAGGATATACCCACTCGCGGTCCCAGTGCGTATTTGAAATCACATGAATGGTCTTGCGTTCAGATGACATAGTGCTCCCCTCAGCGAATCCGGCTACGGAAAAAAAGCTATTCTAACATGGTCGGGAAGGATTTTCGACGTGTCCGTCGCCGTCGGAATGCCAATCTTCGATGGGACAATCCCGAGCGGCAGATTGAAAACGCCCGAGGCCGCGCCCGTACTCGTGCCTTGGCCCCCAGAGGTGTGCGGTTTACAGGTCTTTTTCTTCAACCCCGGCCTGTTTCAATAGATGTTTGAGCAGGCCGACCTTGAGGGGCTTGTTGCCGTGGATGGGTATCGAAAGTCGGACTACACTACCGGGCCTGCCGTATATGTGGTGACTACCGTGAACGCGCAGCAATGACCAACCGTGATGTTCCAGGACCCGCGCCAGTTCCTTGCCCGAGGGCCATCTCATACTGCGATTTCCAGGATTCGTCCTTTCTCTTTGTCCTCTGGCGATGGCTGAACATCAACGGATAGGCACCCTTCGACAGCTTCATAGATGTTCTTTAGCAGTTCCTCGAAGGTTTCGCCTTGAGTGGCGCATCCTGGAATCGCGGGTACCTCGGCCCAATATCCACCCTCTTCCGCCTCATGAAGGACCACTTTCAGTTTCATCAATGTATCTCCAATTTGGTCATACAGACTGCGTTCAATCACCCTTCTTTGTCAAACCTGGCAGAAATGTGAGATGAAAATCCACTTCGTAACGAGCCATGCGAACGTTGGGTACCGTCTTGAGTGCACAGCGCAATCCCCCGTCGGCTTCTTGTGAGATGATTAATCCTTCAACCTTCTCGTTCTCGGTTGCGAGATGCTCCTGTATCCAACCGATGTACTTCAAGATTTGTCCCACGGTTTGATCATCGGATTGATGGCGCTTGAGCTCGACGACCATCCACCTTGGCTGGCGCTTATGTTTGGCCAGTAGATCGATCCGCCTCACACCGCATGGAAATTCATAGCCGCGGTCAGGGTCGCCCTCTTCCTCGTAAATTGCCCACTCTTTTCCCAAGGTGGTGCTCTCCCAGTTGTCCCGCAAGAACTCGTGAAGATGACGCTCCAGAGCGAACATTTGAGGGCTTTCTAACCCTTGTTCAGTTGAAGAGTATCCCTCGCTTGCGACTGCGCGCCACAGGAGTGCATCGAGGGTCCAGAGGTCAATCTGAAGGTCTTTTGCAAGTCGTGCGAGAAGATCGTTGGCGACTGTGTGCTTCTTTCCGAACGATGTTCCTCGATCGAAGGACGGCCAGATTTCCAAGCTTGTAAGTGCCACTTCCGAAGTCCTATTCCAAACACCGTACTTTTCCGGGAAAGCAACGTGCAATATTGCGGTGAGAATTCCTTTTCCAAGGCCATTGATCGCGTCTACGGCCTTATCGAGGCGCATCGTCAACGGTTTCGTTTCATCAAGCAAGACCTTAAAGGTGCGTCGAAGCGCTTCCATGTCCTCACAGATTCGATTTCCTTGTCGGTGCAGCCCCGTCCAGTGTTGGTTGTTTTCGAACAAGCCCACCATTTTCTTACTTCACAGCTTTGGTCAGGATCATCGCATCGGCGACCACGTTGCCGGAGGCTTGATTGGTCAGGAGAACATAGCTGTTCTGGTCGAGGTGGAATTGGCCGAGGGGAACCCACTGGCGGAAGTTCTCGCGTTGGGAAATGGTGACTTCGGTTTCGCCCTTGGCGTGATGGATCTTGTATCGGGCGTCCGTCGCGTGGTCGTTGATGGGGTCGTCGGGAATCCATACGGAGATTGTGTAATTTCCAGGGGCGTCCGGTGCGAGGTCCCAGCGGAACGTGGCGGAGCCATCGCCTTTCCGTGCCCAGTAGCCGGTACCGGAGAAACAACTGTCGCCGCCGTATCTCGACCACTCACCCTGCATCGAAATTTGTGATCCGATGACTTCAGTCACGTGGCTACCCGCGGGCGCCTTGTAGGTAGTCTGTGCAGTGAGGTTTGCTTCCACTGTTACGTTGGCCCCGTCATCAATCGCAATGGCGTCGCGAGACGCGAAGATGTTTCCGGTCAGGACTGCGCCTTTGACTTTGGGAGAAAGGCGAATGCCCCTACCGTTCGCGGCAAATCGCGAGGCCGTGACGGAGATGAGACCGGAGTTGCCGCTGATGCAGGGCACCTGTTCCCCTCTTACGGCCCATTCCAGGAAGTGACATTGGTTGAAGCTCACGTAGCCTTCCCCCTCGATTCGGGCGCACTGGTAGCACGGTCCCCAGAAGGCACAGTTGTTGAATTGAGCCACCCCCTTGTTTGTCGTGCTGACGACCACCTGTGTCGGATTCGGACCGTCAAACGCGACGAACTCGCCGTTGGTAATGAGCAGCCCGTAGGGAGCGCTTTGGTCAATCAATACGGAGATATTGCAGGCATCAGCCCCGATCCCGAGAAAGTTCCCGTTGCATGCGCCGTCTCGACTCTGAATGAATCGGTAGCCGACGCCGTAGCCCCAGCAAAAGGTATTGTACACGTAC
>JACQVH010000032.1 GCA_016209895.1 Candidatus Hydrogenedentota bacterium
CCAATAAATCCCGCACCGCCTGTTACCAGTACACGCATGATTCACCTGATCCCAAATTAACGCTTATGCTTGCTCCGGACTTGACTCTATATGCCTTTCTTTTCTCGAATCAAACAATTCGAGCAAAAATTGCTTGATACTGTCGAAGGCCGTGTGGCCCCAAGGCCAGTATTTTCTTGCTGCGGCCTGACCAATGAGTAGGCCCGGCTCGTCACGTGTGGACAAGAACGCAGCGACTTTGGCCTTGGATGATTTCCTGATTTTGACTCCCATTCCATGGACACATTCGACGAAGGAGTTGATACAATCCATAACCGGTTCGCCCTCGATAGACATCAAGCAAAGATCTTCGATCGCGCCTACGGAGTTCGCCTCCGGGAGGATGAAGATTCCAATGCGCGGCTTCCCACGGGTTATCGTACCTGGACGGCCGGGATCGTCGAGATTGCTTTTCCGCAACGCGTTGCTAATGCTGTGAAAGGCGGCTGAGGGATTGTTCTCCGCATCTCGGATCACCCCGAGGCACTCGACAGAACCGAAATTGGCACTCTGAGAGAATGCGCCCATCCGCGCTGGCATTTCATCCACACCGCCGAAATCCTGTACCTGGACGTCGCTGATACCCAAATCTCGCAGCAGGCTCTCAAAGAAAAGCTTCGGTCCGGCGCCTTCGACTGCGAGTTGTTTGGGGGATTCGATTTCTGTCGGCTTTACGGGGGTCCGCTGCATCAGCGGACCTCGAACCCGGCCGAGATCGCGGCGCCGAGTGTTTCCTGGGAGTATGTCTGAGCGCGGATGTCTGAATCGTGCCGATCAAGGCGATGCAAGCCAAAGTCATACGAGGGGGCGGATCCAAAGGCTTCATGCGCCGCACAGATGCATTCCCAACTGTGCGTCGTCGCGAATACCTGCACATCGGAGCGCCGAGCGGCTTCCCCGATTGCCCGCCATACTGATGGCAGCACGGTGTAGTGTAATCCGTTTTCAATCTCATCCACTAGGACCGCGCCCCGAGGCGCCGAAGCAATGGCCAGCAGTATCGAAAGCAAACGGGACGTGCCATCTCCTAGGAGTGGCAGAGGCACACGGAGTGGCAAGCCGACATCCGCGTGGATAACGGGTGCGGGTCCCGGTTGTACTAGCCGGAGATCCTGTAGTCGCGGTTCGATCAATCGAAGGTCTTGTACGACATTTGATACCGTCTTCCTAACCTCAAGCTCACTGAAGCGTTCCACGTCGTCTTTGGGGCGAATGGCCGCGGAAGTAAGAAATATTCCTTGCGGGAGAGTGGACGCAGGCCAAGGTACGCCTTTGAGATCTTTTCCATCAATCCATACCCGTGCCGACTTCTTTTCACCACTGCTATCCTCGGTTTCGAGAATCAACTCCTGGGCACCGGACTCGGTCGTCGCCGACCGTCGCCCCTCAACCAGTCCTTCCTCCTCGTCGGTTGGCACCAACACGAATTGCTTTGAGGTAAGCGCTATCCTAACGTGGGAGTAAGTTTCGTCGCTATAGGTACCAAGGAGCTCGATCGGCTTGTTTAGCTGGCCTTGGTAAAAGTCCCAGCGCCAGATGTCCTCCGGGGAAAGACGAACGTACTGAAGACCTCGGTTGACATTGATCGCGGTTGGCAAGGACGGATTATTGCGTCCCAAATGCAACCAGAGGGCTTCCAATACGGCGGTTTTTCCAACGTTATTCTTCCCGGCGATCAGATTTACTCGCTTCAAAGTGGAAATCGTCAGGTCGGCGAAACAGCGAAAGTTCTTAATCTGAAATTTCTCGTACATAGGGTCTTCTTACCATCATCCCCTGACATGCCCAACGCCAGTATAGCCGTTGTATCCTGGGAATGAAAGCGGCCTGTGCGGTGGCGGCCATTCCGAACGTGTCAGTGGACACGGAACAACAAAAGACGGCTCTGCCGGAGAACTAACTGTCCCACAGAACTACCCCACCTAACCCCGCTCGCCACGGCGACGCAATCGGGGGGAAGAGTACCCCTCCTCAGTCGCACCACTGGTACTCCATGTGCGCGATGCGGTTCTTGCCGTTTTCGGCGATGATGAGCAGCCAGAGGTCGTAGCAACGCTCGATGTATCCTTCCGCATCCACCTCGAGCGCGTAGGTGATATGCATCCAGGCGCGCCGTAGGTTGCCTGGGATATCGGACGGGAAATCGAAATCTTCCGACGCTAAGTACTCCTGGCCGATTGTCCCCACACCTACCTCCAATTTGGCGGGCATCCCATATTCTCGCTGCGCCTGCTTATGGAACGCCACGAAACCGTTGTAGTCCATCTTGGCCTGCAAGTGACTCGAGCAAGCGTTGTAAGCGAACTGGTACGCGCCGTTCGTCAGGGCCTCGGCCATTTTCGTCACGAACTTGCGGTAGTGCTCTTCACGTGCGACTTCCACGCTATCCACCGCGTCACTGAGGTCCGGTATCGGAAGATAGCAGCCGGGCAGTACGACGCAGAAAAACACCCCCGTTCCCGCAAGAATCCGCCTACACGGGGTCGCCGTCAGCCACGTTCTCAGCATGACCAAACATCTCCGATCAGTTCGAGATCACTTGGAACTCGCCACTCGGTGCTCGGAACTCGTCACTCGGTACTTGCCTAAAATACACTCGACGGGTGCTGTGGCATTTCCCAAGCCAGAATGACTGCCGGTTGGGGATACTTTTTCACGATCAGTTCGTCCCCGTCTTTCAAATCGAAATATTCGAGGGAACTGTCGAAGGCCAGCGCCGCCGGTCCCCGCGTTATCTCGGCGCGAATAACCGTTTCCTCCGGCAAAACGAGGTGGCACACGTGGTGTGCGGTAGACTTGAAGGCCAAGCCGATGCCCCGGTAGAAAATCCCGCGTGTCAACTGTTTAAAGTAAGCCGTGCTTCCGAACGGTGTGCTCACTAGGAACCCGTCGCCGATAATCTCGTTCCCGTCCTCATACGGCTCGTTGTCCAGCCACAGTCGGAACCGCACCGCCGCGTTAATATGGCCCATGTGAACGTTAAACTCATTGAGCGCGGTGAGCGCCGGCCCAGGTGCCTGCCGGCCCGGCCGACTCAAGGCACATTCCAGCTTCATAAACTCCGTGCGGACGAGACGGTCGTTGGCCAAGCGACGTACCACGTCGGCCGGCGGGTAGGCAATGCACTTGTGACCTTTCCGGCTGTTTCGAATTGGGACCTTGGGAATCCCGGGCCACCGGAGTTCCGAGGCCAGCAGCGTGCCGTCGCCCCCATAGCAGATGACCACCTCCGGGTCATGGTCCACAACTTCCAGTTCGGAAAACTTGCGGACTTCTTCCAGAACTTCCTGGACTTCTGCGCCGAACAGCAACGCCTTCATTACTTGGGGTTCCTATTTCCTATCGGTTCCGACAACTCACAGCAGCCGCGCGGCAAACCGGCGCGAGACGAGGAATGTGATGGCCACCATCGCCATCAGGAAAACACTGTACGCGAATGCGGACCCCACACCCGAACCGCGCCATTGCATGTTGATTTGGACCGCAATCGGAATATTCGCAGGCAAATATAGCAGAATAGACGCGACAAATTCCCCCAGGCAGGTGGCGAACACCATGGCGGTGCCGGCAATCAGTGCCGGCGCCAATAGCGGCAAGACGATCCGCCTAAGCCAGTGGGCGCGGTTTGCCCCCAGCGTCCGCGCCGCCTCGATGAGCGAGACATCGAACGCTTGGACCGCGGCCGTGACCATCCGCGTGAGGAGAGGGACGTTTCGGATGAAATAAGCCAATGGCAGCATCCAAACCGTCGTGTAGAGGGGCAGCCACGGGTCATTGAACGCCACAATAAGATTCATGGCCACCACCGTTCCGGGTAGCGCCCAGGGCAGCATCACGACCCAGTTAACCCACCCGGCGCCGCGACGACCGCGACCGACCAGATACGCAGACGGCGCTGCGACCACCAGTGTAGCAATGGCCGCCAAGGCACTCATCCACAGGCTGTTGAGAAGCGGCGCCAAATTCCGGGAATCACGCAGGAGACTCGAGTAGTTGTCCAACGTAAGCGTGGTCGGAATGATTCCGGTGACCCACCGGCGGTGGTCTACGAAAGAGAACCAAAGAATCGTCATGTGGGGTAGAAGCAGGACCACCGTTCCGGACCAGGCCAAGAACCCGCCGAGCATTCGTCGGGCTCGGCTTCGGATCGGAACTCGAACTCCTTTGGACGCCGTCCCGGCGGCCTGCGACGTAGAGCGAAATAGTATCAGACCCAACATGGATACGACGCAAAGCACGAGCGTGAGGTTGAGGGCGATGGCATCCCGATGTTGGCTACGTTCGTTGTATATTTGTACGCTCAACATGGGGTAGTCGCTGCCGAAGAATAGCGGCGCGCTGAAAGACGCGCCCGATGACATAAGAGTCAGCAGGGCCGCTCCGATTAAGCTCGACCGCAGCAACGGCAGAGTTACTTTGAACAGCGTTCGTGCCCGCGATGCGCCTAACGTTCGTGCCGCTTCGATCTGGGAATAATCCAGGCTCTGCAGAGCGGCTCCCACCATGGCGTAGAAGAAGACATAGAACGAATAGGTGTGTATCAGGAGAATGGCGGCCGGCCCATCCAGAAACGCCCTATCCAAGCCGAACACGCGTTCCAAAAGCCGCGGCAGGAGGCCATCTCGCCCGATCAGATACCAGAAGCTGAGCACCCCCACGAGCGGGGGCAGTGTAAAGGGCAAATAAGCCAAGGCCGCAAGAGCGCGTCGCCCTGGGAAGCTATACCGGTGAATCAACAACGCCAGCGTGGTCCCGACGGCGCCCGCCGTCAGCACGGTTGCGAGAGAAATGACCGCGGTGTTCCACAGCGAAGCCGGACGCCGCCCTTCAAGCAGCGCCGGGCCTTGCCAGTCGGATATGGACTCGACTACTAATCGGATGGTCGGGTAAAGTACGGTGACCCCCAAGATGGAGCCGGTCACGATTAGTAAAGCAAGGTCCCATCGATCGCTGCGGCGGCGCACAGATACGGCGGTCATGGGCATCGGCTTTGACCAGTGGCCGCTCGGCGCCGGGACCTATTCCTCGACCGCCAACAGCGACAGGTCCTGCGCCACGAATTCCTCGATCGCTTCGCGGTCCTTGGTCGCGATCTTGGTATAAAGGATGGCCACTTTGAAATGATCGTCACCCTGATCATGCGGTTCGCACCGAATCACAATGCCCTCACACTCGATTCGGCTGCCGTTGGGCGGGGGTAACTCCAGAGCGATGCTCATTTTGGTCATCACCGGAATCGGCTTCACCGTGTGACAGAGTATTCCGTTTCCGCTGATGTTATCCACATGATTCAGAACGCCCGGGCCGGAATGGTCCACCACCGCCGGGATTCCACGCCGGCTCCGCGGATACCGTCGCCGCTCGTCACCACCGTTGTGCATGTAACCTCCTTCCAACCCCCAGACCAACTGCCTTCCTCTCACTTCGAAGTATGGTAGCTCACACCGCCCCAAATTGCAACGATTCAAACCGCGATAGGGCGCGCCCGGTCGGTGCGGTCGGACCCGTCCGACCTGTCCGACCCGTCAGACACCCTTCGCCCGGTTGAAGCCACTTCACGTGCGGGGTAGTCTAAGCAAGTAGATGGAGCATCTTGGACAGGTCCTGGTGGAATTTGAACGGGGATTGGAGCGGTTGCGTTCTGCCGTAAGCTCCGATCCAAGTCTCGGCGACACACTTTTTTCTGCCACCGAGACTTGGACAAATCTGTTGACGTACAAGCTGGTGCCTCATTTGGCCGGTGAAGGTTGCCTGGTGGTGGCGGTAACCGGTGGAACGAACACCGGCAAATCAACCATCTTCAACTGCCTGGCCGGCGCCGCGATTAGTCCGGTCACGCCCACGGCCGCGGCCACGCGCCATCCCATCCTGGCGGGGAACCGGTCCCGCGCGGAACAGTCGCTTCAGGCCAAACTGGTGCCCGAGTTCAAACCACTCCCTTTGAAACGGCCTGAATCTGCTCTTTACGATGGTCCCACCGACGACACGATCTATGTGGCCGTGGCCGACGGGTTGCCCGACCGTCTGGTGTTGCTCGACACCCCGGACATTGATTCCATCGAACACCGGAATTGGACCGTTGCGGAACATATCCAAGCCGCCGGCGACGTGTTGGTCGCAGTTGTCACCGCCGAAAAGTACAAGGATGAGCGGGTCGTCGAGTTTTTTCGCCGGGCGCATCGGTCGGGCCGGATCATTCTGCCGGTCCTCAACAAGGCCAATCCTCAACAAAAGTATGCGGTTGCGCGCAAGCAACTCGACGAGTTTTGCGAAGAGTTGGAATTGGATGGGCCAAGGTACGTTGTGCCGCACGATTACTCGCTGGCCACGAATTTCGCGGGTCCGGTCTCGGAGCTCGGAAACGAGGGTGACCTGCGGACTTATTTAGAGAGCTTGGACGTACCGAGCATCAAGCACCGGGTGCTTCGGCAAACCATCGCGCATTTCGCGACACACGCCGGCAATTTCCTCGAACAAGCCCGTGCGCTGGGCCAAAGTCTGCTCTCGGTTCAGACGGAATTCGAACAGCGGGGAAAGGATTACAGCCGCCGTTACGAGCCGATACCTGGGGCCGCCGTCGGGGGACTTTTCCACACCTTCGTTCAGTCCAAACGCGGCCCGGTGCGCAAGGTGATCGGCGCGGCCAGCACGACCCTCTATCGCGTCGCAACCACGGTTGCCAAGTCGCTGGTGTCGGCTTTCGTCCGGAGAGCGACGCTCGAA
This sequence comes from Candidatus Hydrogenedentota bacterium, assembly GCA_016209895.1. Taxonomy (GTDB): domain Bacteria; phylum Hydrogenedentota; class Hydrogenedentia; order Hydrogenedentales; family SLHB01; genus JACQVH01. The sequence goes on from JACQVH010000032.1 coordinate 6,763, forward strand.
CCGCCGGAACCGTCGCAAACCGATGCCGAGCTCCGTGCCCTCCACAAACAGAAGGTCGCCGCAATTGTCCACGACTTGGCCACGAGCTACGTCGAATCCAGCCGCAATCTTCGGGAACCGGCAGCGCATTTAGTGCGAAAGGGCATCATTTCGCTGAAGGCTGAGGAGGCCGCTGCCGAAGTGGTCCGCGAAGCGGTGTCATCCGAGGTCCTCTCCGAATCCTTTCAGACCCATGCGCAGCAGGTACTCGAAGTTTGGTGGCATGACCACAAGGGAAAGCGTCGCGTCATGGAAGCGCTCGATGCGCTCTTGGCGGTTACGCCCACGGCGATCGCCGCGCCTCTATCCTTTTACAGCGGTGGCATCGGCGTTACCGAAGCGATCGCAGTCGCGGGACCGTTTGTCGAACAGTTCGTAGCCCGGATCGTCGAGTACCAATTCGGCGATGCGATGTTTGATTTCCTTTCACCGTGGCGGCTCGAACAACAGCAAAAACTGGAACATGGTTTGCTCGAGCATATCACTGCTCCGTGTCTCGAGTGTTTGCGAGACCATGTCGAAGTTCTTACGGGACCGATTACTCAGGAACTGATGCAATGCCTTCACGAATGCCAGAACGCCTACCGAAAATACTGAATGAGCTCGACGCCCTGTCACTCTATAGCGGCCCGTGGCTGCCGTTGCGCGAGGCGGCCACGCGCCTTCGGGACCGCGTGGCCGAGCTGCGTCGGCGTGAAACCCGATTAGACGACCTGCTGGTGGTGGCGCTGGTCGGCGGTTCCGGAGTAGGCAAGTCCACGCTGCTGAACGCGATTGCGGGGGACCATTTGGCGGCCGTCTCGGAATTTCGTCCTTGCACCTCGATACCCACCGTGTACCACCCGCCGGGCGCTCGCCTGGATTTCCAGGGTTGGACGCTGGTTTCCGGTTCGGCGCTCGAACACCTCGTCCTGGTGGATACGCCTGACTCCGACACGATTGTGCGGGAACACCGCGAATTGGTGGTTCAGGTGTTGGCCAAGTGCGACCTCATTCTGATATGCGCGAGCCCGGAGAAATATCTTGACGAAGCCACGTGGTCGCTATTGCGCCCACTACGAGGCGAGCGCGCCATGGTCTGCGTCGAGACCAAAGGGTCCGGCATGGAGAGCATTCGCGAACATTGGCTGCGACGACTGGCCGCCGAGGGCTTCCAGGTCGAGAACTACTTTCGGGTGAATTGTCTCCGCGCCCTCGATCGGAAACTGGGGCAAGCTCCGGACCCTGCGGACGAGTTCGATTTTTCCCGACTCGAGTCGTTTCTGCGACAGGAATTGGACCGACAGGGTGTACAACGCATCAAACGGTCCAATACGTTCGGCCTACTCCAAAAGAGCGTCTCGGCGTTGGTAGAACAACTCGGGCCGCTGGAGTCAGAACTCGAGCGCCTCGCGGCGCGCCGCTCGGAGTGCGAGAAAGACTTGCTGCACGAGTGTATCGGGATCATGGACCAGGCGCTGTTCTCTGAGCCGCATCTCTGGGTTTTCAGTTTGGGGCGGGAGGTCAGCCTCCGGGCGAAAGGCATTGTCGGTACCGCGTTCCGATGGGTGGAAGCTCTGCGTACGCTGCCGGCACGGATCGCAACTTGGCTGCCGCGAACGAGACGGGGCGCGGGCCAGTTTCAGCTCGCTTCTCTAATCCAGGACCATTCGACTCCCGCCGAGTCATGGCTCCAACTCCCGCCCGCCATTGACGATGCGTATCGGGCCAGAGCGAGTACGCTCGGACTGAGTTTCGCCCAATCGAGCTTTGAAGTGTCCCCGCCCGACCGCGGTCTCGAACAATTCTTGGAAGCGTTTCGCCAACGGACGGGCTCGGTTTTGGGCGGTCCCGTTCGTGATCGGATTGCGAAACAAGCACAATTCCTCACCAATTGGCCGGCCACGATTCTGGCCGAGGCCGCGCCGCTGACATTTCTGTTCGTCTCCGCCTACCGTATCATTGAGACCTACTTCAAAGGCACGCTTCTATCGGGAGTCTATTTCATGCATGCGGCCGCGGTTCTCGCCATCCTGCTGGGTATCGAACTCTTCGTGGTGTTCCTTCTGGTTCGAATTCTGGCCTGGGCGGGTCGCCGGCGCGCTCGTCGCGCGTTTCGCTTGGCGGTCGGCGCCGGTGGCTTGGCTTTCCTGTCGGAGAAGAAGTCGCTCGAAGATGCACTCGAAACCACTGCGCTAGTTAAGCGACTCAGGAAAGCAGCCTTGATCGCCGACCAATCTCCCTCGTAAATTCCCTTTCCGCGTGTACGGAGGATTGTCCATCCCGTCCATCGGGTCCATCTTCGCCCGTGCTCGTCGGTGCAGGTCCGTGTCCGTTCTCCCTCCGAGGTGAAAGAAGTGGGCCTCGTTTGCTAAAATACGAGTCATATCATCGTTGCAAACGAAAATTGGCGCCCGGGCGGGCGAATGCGAGTAGTTGACGCGGATCAATGAGCAGTTCTTACGTGCGATTGGGTTTGGGTAGCGCGGCGGCGGCGATTGCCATTCTGGTAGCAGCTTGGGCAAGTTGGCGTCTGCCGGTGGACGCCAAAGTGCCGTCCGATGGACAAGAGTCAGATTCGGCGGCTCGCTCGGCTTTCGGCAGACCGAACGTTATCATCTTCCTTCCCGACACCTTGCGCGCGGATTACTTGAGTTGCTACGGCTATCCCCACCCCACTTCGCCTAATCTCGACGCGTTGGCGAAACGCGGCGTCCTGTTTGAACGTTGCTACGCTCAGTCATCCTGGACCAAACCGTCGGTGGCCTCACTTCTGACCGGGCTCTTGCCGTCCGTGCATCAGGCTGTCATCGCGCACTCGGAGAACAGCCTCGATATGGCGGCCAACGTACAGTTGCTGCGCGACGTGTTCGTCACTCTGGGGGAGGCCTTCCATGACGCCGGATATCAGACCGCCCTGTTCCAAATGAATGGCCACGTCCAGAAGGAATTCGGCTTCGCGCAAGGGTTTGACCATTATCTCTTTACGCCGTGGGAGGACCCCGCCATCCAAATGGACGCCGTGCTTCGTTGGCTCGAGACCGAGGCGCGGGAACCATTCCTTCTCTACGTGCATTTGCGCGATCCCCACGGCAAGTACACGCCGCCGCCCGAGAGCGTCGTCGCGGTTTTTGGAAAGACGTTCGAAATACCAGAGCATGACCGCGAAATAATCGAAGATTACGAGAACCACTACGCCGCGTGGGTGGGACACAGTGACCACAAGGTGCGGTATTCCATCAAGGACCTGTCGCCCGAGGGCGTCGAGTACCTCCGGAAACAGTACGCAGCCGAAGTGCGCTATACCGACCTCCAAATGGGCCGGCTGCTGGAAAAATTAGAGGCACTCCAACTTGTTCGCAAGACTACCATTGCCGTTGTGGCCGACCATGGAGAGGCCTTCCTCGAGCACGGTACTATCGGTCACGGCCAGAACCTGTTTGATGAAGTGATTCACGTGCCGCTCATCATTGCCCCCGCCGGCCGAACCAAGGGCGAGCGTGTACCCTACATCGTTCGAATGTTTGATCTCTATCCGAGTCTATTGACCTTGTCCGGAATTTCCCTTCCAGAGGGCTTACAGGCGCAGACTCTCTTCACGTGGGATGGATTCGTGGCCGTGACTTCCCATCGGCTCGTGATAAGCGAAACGGACCGTCGGCAAGTGTCTTACGACGACTGGTTGACCTGCGTAATCAACGGACGATTCAAATTGATTCACGACCGCCGAAAGGATTCACAGACCTTCTACGATCGCGTCAAGCACCCCAAGGAACTCGAGAGTGCGCGCAGCGAAAGCCAGGACCAGCGTCTGAAGATGCTACGCTGTCTGCGTCTTCAACAGGAGCAAAACACCAAGCTCGCGGCGGCATTCGGTTCTCCGGAATGGACCGGTATGGACCGCGAAACTCAGGAGCAATTGAAGGCCCTTGGATACTTACCATAAACTCGGGTTCCATCCACAAGAGTATCAGCCTATGCGCAAACAATCTTTCAACGCTCCTCAAGTGGTTTTCCTTTTTCTGGCATTGCTTTGCCGCATAGCCGGCGGCGCCAATGTCATAAGCCCTGTAACCCTCGCGGCAGTGTTGCCGTCGGCGGCTGAAAGTCGCGTATCCGAGCCCTCACCCAAAGCCGCCAAACCCAATGTGATCATTTTCCTGTCGGACACGCTTCGGGCCGATTTTCTGAGTTGCTACGGTTATCCGTACCCAACTTCGCCCAATATTGACGCCTTCGCCCGACGAGCAGTCCTGTTCGAAAAATGCTACGCACAATCCGCTTGGACCAAGCCCTCGGTCGCCTCGATGCTGACCGGATACGTACCTTCCGTACACCAAGCAATTCGTGGCTGTACCGGGCTTGGCCCGGAGGATCAGCCGCGTGTACCGGTCCTCCGCGAACAATTCGTGACCTTGGGCGAGAAATTCCGCGACGCCGGGTATCAGACCGCCGTCTTCCAAATGAATAGTAATCTTTTGAAAGAACACGGGTTCGCTCAAGGATTCGAACATTACCAGTTTATGTTTTGGGCCGACCCCGCGGCCCAGATGGATGAGACATTGCTTTGGCTCGAATCCCAAGCTCGGGAACCTTTTCTTCTCTACGTTCATTTGCGGGATCCACATTGGAAATACGTGCCTCCGCCAGAGATGCTCGCCGCAGTTTTTGGCAAAGCCCCGGCCCCGTCGGAACAGGATCAGAAGATACTCGAGTTTTACCAAACGCGTCACATCGAGTATGACGCCTGGATCGGCGATCACGAGCCGAAGCACGAGCTTTCGCTTTGGGACTTGTCGCCCCAAGGACTCGAAGCGCTCCGGCGCCAGTATGCGGGTGAAGTGCGGTACATTGACGATCAGTTTAGCCGGCTCATGGAAAAGGTGGCTGAGTTGAATGTGGCCGATCATACGATCATCGCCGTGGTCTCCGATCATGGGGAAGCCTTCAAAGATCACGGGAATTTCGGACATGGTCTCTCTTTGTACGATGAACTGCTGCATGTCCCTCTCATCATCGGTCCCTTGGGGCTAAAGACCGGTCGCCGCGTAGCGCACAACGTCCGTATGTTCGATCTCTACCCCAGCCTGCTCACGCTTTGCGCCATCGATCCGCCCGCGGGGATTCAGGCCGAGTCGCTGTTCGCGCCGAATGGGTCGGTGTCGGTGCGCAAGGACCGGCTGGTATTCAGCGAAACCGACCGACGTCAGCCACTGTTTGAAAACTGGCTCGCCTGTGTTATTGACGGCCGGTACAAACTGATCCACGATCTGAAGAACCATACCCAACAATTCTTCGATCTCAAGCAGGATCCCCGCGAAAACGACCGGTCCGTCAAAACCAATCAGGCCGAGAAAGTGAACCTTCTGCGGTCGTTGCGTCTGTATTCGGAAGAGAATGCGGCCCTGGCCGCCAAGTTTGGCCCTCAAGAATGCATGGTCCTGGACCAGGAAACGAGAGAGCAACTGAGGGCGATTGGGTACGTCCAGTAAGATGTCTTTGAGGGGAATCCTGTATGCTGTGACGTTCCTCATTGCCGTGTTGCTCGCGATTGATGCTGCTGATAACTCTTCCTTGGCCACTCGCACGTCGGAAGTCTCCTCACCCGCGGCCTCCCACGAACTCAAGCACAACGTTGTACTCTTCGTGCCCGACGCACTCCGGGCGGATTTCTTAAGTTGTTACGGGTACCCCCATCCCACCTCTCCCAACTTCGACGCCCTCGCGCAGCGGGGAATGCTGTTCGAGCGATGCTACGCGCAGTCCTCCTGGACGAAGCCGTCGATCGCGTCCCTCCTGACGGGCCTGTTGCCTTCGGTACACCGGGCCGTCAGCAGTACGCACACCCCGGAACAACAGCGCGAAGCGGTGAAAGTCCAGGTTCTGCGCCCGCAGTTTTCCACCTTATTCGAGGAATTCAAAGCCGCGGGATATCAAACCGCGACCTTCCAAGTTAACAGTCACCTGCAACCCCAATTCGGATTCGGCCAAGGGGTGGACCACTACTGGTTCGAGCATTGGGCGGACCCCGCAAGAGAAATGGACGCGGTGGTCGCATGGCTCGAGAAGGCGGTGAAAGAGCCCTTTATCGCCTACATCCATGTGCGCGATCCTCATCCGGGATTCACGCCCTCCGAGCAGGTGCTCGAGCAAGTGTTCGGCAAGGCCGATACGGCGGTTCCCACATCTGCCGCCCCTTTGCCGGGCATCGAATACATGAAGCGGCTCTACGCCGGCGAAGTCCGCTACGTGGATGCACAATTCGGACGGCTGGTGGAGAAGCTGCAACAACTCGGTGTTGCGGATAGGACCACGTTCGCGGTTGTCTCGGACCATGGGGAATCATTTCAAGAACATGGCGTATTCGGCCACGGGGAAACGCTGTTCGATGAAGTTTTGCACGTGCCCCTCATCATTCGACCTGCGAGAACAACCAGCGCGCGGCGCGTGCCTTGGAACGTACGGATGTTTGATCTGTATCCGAGTCTGCTGACGTTGAGCGGTATTGAACCTCCGCCGAATCTTCAGGCGGAATCGTTGTTCACCAAGGATGGCGAGTTGGCCGTGAGCGCGAACCGAATTGTTCTTAGTGAGACTGATAAGAAACACCCTTCCGGCGACGAGTGGCTGACGTGCGTAATCCGCGACAACGCGAAAGCCATCTATGATACGCGGGCGGACTCGTACATCATTTTTGACCGACGCACCGATCCCAAGGAACTGAACGGACGTCCGCCTTCCGCAGGTTCTGAGAACTCGGAAATCGTAAAGCTGCTTAAACGTCAACAATCGCTCAGCGAGAAACTCGCCGCAGGCTTTGGACCCGCAGAATGGACCGGCATGGACAGCGAAACCCGCGAGCAGCTCCGATCCCTGGGCTACCTGCCCTAGCGGTTTGGGTTCATCCTAGCGTGACATCGCTCATGGCTCGTCACTCATTGCCCACTAGAGTTTTCCGTCGCAATTGCGTACACTCTGCCCGCAATCGCAAGAGGCGTGGCTACGCGCCTTCGGCACGACTACAAACTCAAACGGAATAATTCGGCAGAAAGGTAGGGGGTACCTGCAAATGAAAGACAAGATTCGATGGGGAATCATCGGCACCGGTGCCATCGCCAAACAGTTGGCGCGGGCCTTAGCCATTCTCCCGGACGCAGAATTGGTCGCGGTTGGCTCGCGCAAGACGGAAACCGCGAAGGCGTTTGGCGAGGAGTTCAAGGTTCGCAAGTGCCACGCGAGCTACGAGGACTTGGCGAAGGACCCGGAAGTAGACGTGGTCTACGTATCCACACCGCATAATCTGCACTGTGCGAATACCGTCCTAGCCTTGAACCACGGCAAAGCCGCGCTATGTGAGAAGCCCTTTGCCATCAACGCCGGCGAGACGGAAAAGATGATCCGGCTGGCGCGCAGCAAGAAACTGTTCCTCATGGAAGCCATGTGGACGCGGTTCATTCCCATCGTGGTCAAAGTCCGCGAGTGGCTGAAGCAGGGGGTCATCGGCGAAGTTCGCATGCTCTCCGCCGATTTCGGTTTTCGCGCGGGATGGAACGAGGAGAGCCGCCTGCTGAATCCCGAACTGGGTGGCGGCAGCTTACTGGACGTCGGCATCTACGCGGTGTCCTTCGCCTCGATGGTCTTCGGCGAGCCGCAGCAGCAGATTGCCAGCGCCGCTCACTTGGGCCAGACCGGCGTGGACGAACAGGCCGCGATGATTCTTAAGTATTCCAAGGGGCAACTCGCGCAGTTAGCTTGTGCCGTCCGTACCAATACGCCGCAGGAAGTCACCATTCTCGGAACCGAGGGTTCCATTCGCATCCATTCGCCGTTTTGGAAAGGGACCGCGGCCACTCTTACCGTTTCCGGCAAATCGCCCGAGCGAGTGGAAGTGCAGTACGAGGGCAACGGCTATAACTTTGAGGCGCAGGAGGTGATGAACTGCCTCCGCACGGGGAAGCTGGAAAGCGGCGTCATGCCGCTCGACGAAACTCTGCAAATCATGAAAACGATGGACGCCATCCGCGCCCAATGGGGATTGAAATATCCGATGGAAGGGAAATAGTGATGACGACAGAATTACAATCCGCACGAAAACTCGCAACCGGCGCCGTACCAGGGGTCACCAAGCCGATTACGCGGTTGGTCCAAGGAACCGTCATGATCAAATCCGAAACCCTGGACGAGAGCTTCGCGCTCCTCGATGCGATCTTCGAACTGGGCTGCAACACCTTTGATACGGCCCACGTGTACGGCGGCGGCGATAACGAGCGGACCGTAGGTCGCTGGGTGAATGACCGACGCGTCCGCGAGCAGGTAGTGATCATTGGGAAAGGCGCTCATCACAACGCCGATCGCCGGCGCGTCACGCCGTTTGACATCACTGCCGACGTCCACGACTCCCTCGCGCGCTTCAAATTCGACTACATTGATCTCTACTTGCTTCACCGTGACGATCCCAACGTTCCCGTCGGCCCAATCGTAGAAGTGTTGAACGAGCATCTGCGCGCCGGACGCATCCGCGCCTTCGGCGGCTCGAACTGGAGCGTCCAGCGCATTCAGCAAGCCAACGACTACGCCAAAGCTCACGGCCTAGTTCCCTTCGCCTTCAGTAGCCCATACCTGAGTCTGGCGCGACAGGTCGAGGAACCCTGGGAGAATTGTTTCAGCGTCAGCGGTCCCGGCGAGGCCGAGGTCAAACAGCGCCAATGGTACCAAGAAACCAAGTTCCCGCTCTTTGCGTGGTCCAGCCTCGCGGGCGGATTCTTCTCAGGTCGGCTCATGCGTGAAAACCAGGCGGAGCACCTCGAAACGCTCTATATGCGCTGCTACGGTTGCGACGACAATTTCCAGCGTCTCGAACGCGCGCAAATCCTGTCCAAAGAAAAAGGCGCAACCGTTCCCCAAATCGCCTTGGCCTACGTCATGAACCAGCCCCTGACCGTCTTCGCGCTGGTTGGCTGCCGCTCCCGCGGCGAATTCCAAGACAACATGGACGCCCTCAAAATCCAGCTTACTCCCGACGAGATGGCATGGCTGGACCTCCGCCGCGACCATCACTAGAAAGCCGAGGAGTGGCGCTGACCGCCAATTCCAGTATTATGGAAAAATGAATGCGATCTACTCCGATTGTTGTACTCGCGGCTGTTGTGAGGTGCTCACGTCTTCCGGCTCGGTCGAAAACCAAACTCACCGGTCTTCTCCCGCATCCGATTACACAACACAATCGTCGCCTCTTGGTCGGAGTCGGGTGGTTGTCATTTCAAGTCGGTCCGCTTGACGTGGACGAGTCTATGGCCCAGCATGTCCACGGCCGCCCCAGCCTGTTCGAGCGCGATGTAACCGATGAGCGGCTCGTATTCACCCTCTTCATTCGGCTGCATCTCCAGAAACAAGACCTCCGCCATAATGGGCCGGAACTCCCCGATTCGAGCCCGCACGGGACCGCACACCAAACCCTTTTTCAGCGATTGGTCCGCCATCTCGACTTCAATCTCGGCAAGTTGTTCCATCTCGCCGAGCTTCTGCCGCCAAACGTTTGGCAACGTGATGTACGCCGCGCCCGTATCCACCAACGCACTCAACGACAACGTCTTGTTCGGATCTGTCAAGTTCGCCATCTTTACCTGCGCTACAATCCGGCCCACGTTTATTTCCTTTCTTCCCAGCATTATGCCAACTGGTAAGGCCTAAGTACAGCGTCCGGGTTGATTCTTTTCTTCTTACTGAACGCGAAACCAAGGAATGGCAAAGTTCGAATCGGCTTCTAGGACACACTTGTCCTAAGCACTTCTGTCTCGCCGGACGAAGAACTGGGTTCCGTTGGCATCGTGCCAAGTTTTTTCACTTCTCGAAATCCGTCTAACTTCCCTAAAGCCAATGGCTTATCATTGTGAACTTGTAGAGTCTTTCAATGGCACCAAAGTTGCACTTTCATCCCGTGGTGATGTGTGGCTCAACGGCATACTTTCCCGACGGGAGATTGGCTATAAATGGTTGGAAGTGAATTAGTTATGGCGGGGATGGTCATGGGAGGCCTCGGTATCGCGCTCTCAGCCGTCCTGGCGATGGCTAATAGTAAACTCCATGTCGAGGAAGACCCACGCATTGACCAGGTGGATGCTCTGCTTCCGCACGCGAATTGTGGCGCTTGCGGAATGCCGGGTTGTCGGGCGTTTGCTGAGGCCACTGTCGGGGGACAGATTGCGCCCGGCAAGTGCACGGTAAACACCGCTTCCAAGATTGAAGCCATTGCGTCCCTGCTCGGGGTTGACGCGGGGCGCGAAGAGAAGCGCGTGGCGCGTCTGGCTTGCGCTGGGGGTGCGCATGTGGCGCGGATGCAGGCACGCTACGCAGGTTTATCCACCTGTCGTGCGGCCGCGTTAGTGTCCGGTGGTGGCAAGGGGTGCGCCTGGGGATGTCTCGGTCTGGCGGACTGCCAAGTGGTGTGCGAATTCGGCGCCATTACGATGAACGAGTTTGGCTTGCCGGTGGTGGATGAAGAAAAGTGCACAGCTTGCAACGCTTGCGTCGAAGTTTGCCCGAAAGGCCTCTTCTCCTTGCATCCCATCAGCCATCGGCTCTGGGTGGCCTGCAAGAACGAGGCGCTCGGTGAAGAGGCCGAGGCCGATTGCGCGGTAGCCTGCACCGGGTGCGGCCGTTGTGCCGCGGACGCACCCGCCGGGCTCATTGCGATCAAGCATAACCTGGCAGTCATTGATTACCGAAACTTCCAAACAGCCTCACAGAAGCCCATTCAGCGCTGTCCCACCGGTGCCATCGTGTGGCTCGAAGAAAAAAAAGGACCGATCAAGGGACCAGACGCCAAGAAGATTACCCGGCGAAGCCCGCTGCCATTAGGTAAGGCAGGTTGAAAGCGAAACGTAGGTCTGGCCGGTATGCCGGCCGGGAACGTATGGGACACTCTACATGAAACAAGAATCAAAGCAGTTTAAGTATCCCGGTATTCGGGAGGCCATGGACGGGAATACCGCCGTGGTGATGTGCGAACGGGAATCGTCCGACGCGGCGGGCGCCTATCCCATAACCCCGTCCACGCAGATGGGCGAGTACTGGGCGGAAGCGGCCGCGGCCGGACACATCAACGTCTCCGGTCGTCCGCTAATCTTCATCGAGCCCGAAGGCGAACACGCCGCCGCCGCCGTTACCGCGGGCCTTTCGATGACCGGCCTACGAGCCACCAACTTCTCTTCCGGTCAAGGCATCGCCTACATGCACGAGTCGCTGTACGCCGCCGTCGGCAAGCGTCTGACCTACGTCCTGAACATCGGCTGCCGCGCCATGACCAAGGCTTCCCTAAACGTTCACGCCGGCCACGACGATTATCACTGCATTGATGACACGGGTTTCTTCCAGCTATTCGGCAAGAACGTCCAGGAAGTCTGCGATCTGAACATCATCGCCCATAGGATCGCCGAATTAGCCCTGAATCCCGGCGCCGTCGGCCAGGACGGTTTCCTCACGACCCATTTGATCGAATCCATCATGCTGCCGGAGCGGGCGCTCATCGAAGAGTATCTCGGCCATCCCGAAGATATTATTGACACGCCCACCCCCGCGCAGCGGCTGATGTTCGGACCCCAGCGCCGCCGCATCCCTGAACTTTGGAACGTAGACAACCCGGTCATGGCCGGCGTGGTCCAGAACCAGGACTCCTACATGCAGAGCGTGGCAGCGCAACGGCCCTTCTTCTTCGACCATATCGCTGCCATCACCGACCAGGCCATGGACGAATTTTATCAACTGACCGGCCGCCGGCATCACCGCGTTTCGACCTATCGCGCTGAAGATGCCGATTACCTCATCATCGGCCAAGGCGGCGTTGTCTGGAACGCCGAGGCGGTCGCCGATTATTTGCGCGAGGCGCGCGGGATCAAAGTAGGCGTGGTCAACATGACCATGTTCCGTCCCTTCCCCGGTGACCTACTTGGGCCAATCTTGAAAGGCCGTAAGGGAGTAACGGTGCTCGAACGCACCGACCAGCCTCTCGCCGTGGACCTGCCGCTGATCCGGGAAGTCCGAACAACCATCACCAAATGCATCGAGAATGGTCGCGCCACCGGCCCGCTACCGTTCCCCGATTACGCCATCTACAAGAAGACCGACGACGTGCCGGCGCTCTACTCCGGTTCCTTCGGTCTCGGCAGCCGTGACCTGCAACCGGAAGGTCTCGTTGGCGCCGTCGAGAATATGCTGCCCAACCACAAGCAAAAGAAAGTCTTCTATCTCTCGATAGACTTTGTTCATGACAAGGCCTATACGCCCAAGCAGGAGATATATCAGCAGGCCATTCTCGATGGTTATCCGCACGTTAAAGACCTCGCCGTGCACGGCAGCGAAAATCCGAACCTGATGCCGAAGGACAGTATTACCGTCCGCTTCCACTCGGTCGGCGGTTGGGGGGCGATTACCACGGGCAAGAATCTGTCCTTGACGCTATTCGACCTGCTCGGCTACCACATCAAGGCCAATCCCAAGTACGGCTCGGAAAAGAAAGGCCAGCCCACCACGTACTATCTTTCCGCCGCTCCGGAACCTATCCGGGTGAATTGCGAGTACTACTACGTGGACGTGGTCCTGTCGCCGGACCCGAACGTGTTCAACCACTCGAACGCGCTGGCCGGGCTCAAGAAAGGCGGGGTGTTCATCATCCAGAGCGACCTCGAATCGCCGGAAGCGGTCTGGGATTCGATTCCGAAGAAGTACCAAAAGACCATCGTGGACAACGACATCCGCACTTTCTACCTGGATGCCTTCAAGATTGCCCGCGCCGAAGCCACCGATCCTGACCTTCAATTCCGCATGCAAGGCATCGCATTCCAAGGCGCTTTCTTCGCGGCTTCGCCGGTGATGACGCAAGCCAAACTCTCGGAGGACGCGCTCTTCAAGGCTATCGAGAGCCAACTGCAGCATAAGTTCGGCGGCAAAGGCGCCCGCATCGTCGAGGACAACATGCGCGTGGTGCGCCGCGGCTATACCGAAACACACGAAATTACCGACAAGACGGTCCGCAGCGAAGACGCCGCCGTCCTCCGGAAGGACCCGTTATTGCCTCTGATGCTCAAGCACCTACCGGAAAGTTCCGCGGCGGGTACCGACATTCATCGGTTCTGGGATTTGACCGGCCGCTTCTACGCCACGGGCCAAGGCGGCGACAACTTGACCGATCCGTTCATCGGCATGAGCATGATCCCCGCCGCCACCGGCGTATTCAAAGACATGACACAAATTCGTTTCGAGCATCCGGACTGGGTCTCGGAAAAGTGCACGGGTTGCGGCTCCTGTTGGACTATCTGCCCGGACTCCGCAATTCCCGGACTGGTGAACAGCCTCTCAGAAGTCTTCGAGACCGTAGTCAATCGCGTCGAAAACGGCGGACGCACCGTCAAACACCTGCGCAAAGCGGTGCGAACCACCGAGCGCAAACTGCAGGAATTGATTGCCGCGGGTACGGCGAATGACTCCGTAGAGGCGCATATGAACAAGGCGATTGACGAGACCATCGCCTCGAGCGAACTCGCCGAGGAAGAACGCGCCGAACTCGAGAAGGAATTCACTCTCTTCCGCGAGGAATGGTGCGGCTTCAAGTTCGCGATCACCACGCCCTTTTACACCACCAAAGAAAAAGAAGCGAAAGGCAGCGGCGGCCTGCTGTCCGTGACCGTTGACCCCTACACCTGCAAAGGCTGCATGGAATGCGTGAAGGTCTGCAATGACGACGCGCTCACCGTCGTAACCCAGACGCCAGACAGCATCGCCAAGTTGCGGAAGGACTGGGAGTTCTGGCTGGCTCTGCCGAATACCGCTCCCGAATACCTCCGCATCGAGAGTCTCGAAGAAGGCATCGGCGCCCTCGAAACCATGCTGCTGGACAAGCACGTCTACAAATCCATGGTTGGCGGCGACGGCGCCTGTTTAGGCTGCGGCGAGAAAACGCTGATGCATCTCTTCACGTCCACCGTGGAAGCCCTGATGCGGCCACGCGTGAAGAAACACGTCGAATATCTCGAGGACCTTATCGTGCGTCTCGAGAAACATATCCGGCTCAAATTGGCGGAGACGATGGACATCGGCGACACGGCCACGCTCGGCAAGGCCATTTCGGAACTCAGGGACAAAGACCTGACCCTTGCCAGTCTCACCACCCGCCTCGACCAAATCAAGGTGAGCACCACGATTGACGCCGACTGGCTGAAACGCGTAACCCAAATGCTCGCGAAGATCAAACTCCTACGGTGGCAGTATACGCAAGGCATCACCGGCACCGGACGCGCCAACCTCGGCATGATTAACAGCACCGGTTGCACCTCCGTATGGGGCTCGACGTATCCGATCAATCCCTATCCGTTCCCGTGGACCAACCACCTGTTCCAAGACAGCCCCTCCATGGCCATGGGAATTTTCGAGGGACACATGGTCAAGATGGCCGAAGGGTTCAAAGCCATTCGTATGGCCGAACTCGAACTGGAAGCAAAATATCGTCCGGAACAACACGAAGAGTTCTTCCGGTACTTCAATTGGACCAAATTCAGTGACGAGGAATTTCTGCTTTGTCCGCCGGTGGTGGCGATTGGTGGGGATGGCGCGTTGTACGATATCGGCTTCCAGAACTTGTCCCGGATGATGATGACCGGTAAGCCGATCAAGGTCGTCGCGCTCGATACGCAAGTGTATTCGAACACCGGCGGTCAGGCCTGCACCTCCGGCTTCTTCGGCCAGATTTCGGACATGGCCCAATACGGCAAGGCCATCAAGGGCAAAGAAGAAATCCGAAAAGAGATCGGCCTGATCGGTATGGCGCACCGCACGTCTTATATCCTCCAGGGAAGTATCGCCAACACTTCACATTTGATCGAGTCCATGATTGAAGGTTTGCGGGCCCGTCGCCCCGCGGTCTTCAACGTCTACTGTCCGTGCATGCCGGAGCACGGTATCGGCGACGACATGGGCAAGCAGCAGGCCAAACTCGCGCTCGAATCGCGCGCGTACCCGATCTTTCGCTACAACCCCGACAAAGGTAAGACACCAGCCGAATGCCTCGACTTGGACGGCAATCCGAGTATCGAGGACAAGTGGCCAACCTACACCCTCTCGTACGTGGATGACGAGGGCAAGCCCGCCACCATGGAATTGCCGCTGACGTTTGCGGATTTCGCCGTGAGCGAAGCCCGGTTCCGCAAGCACTTCAAGAAAGCTCCGCGCGAAACCTGGAACGACGACATGATTCCGGTCGCGGACTTTCTGGAACTCGCTCCCGATGATCGCGAAGGTAAGTTTCCTTTCATCTGGGCTGCGGACCGAAAGAACCGGTTGAACCGGTTGATCGTTTCCTCGGAAGTAGTGCGCGCCTGCGAAGAACGACAAGATTTTTGGACCATGCTCAAAGCCTTGGCCGGCGCGGGCGCCGTTACTGACACTTCGGCGCTCGTGGACCAAGTTCGGCAGGACGTGGTGCATAAGCTTGCCGCCGGCCTGCTCGAAATTGCGGGCGGTGGCGCCCCGGGGTGGATGGCTTCCATGACGTCGGCTACAACGACGCCCGCCCCAGCGGCAGTTCCCGTTACCGTGGCGCCGGCGGCAACGCCTCCGGGCGGCGACGGTGTTCCGACCGCAGCCGCCCTCGCCCCGAGCGCGAAGGGTGGAGACGGATTCGTTGCGCCGTACATTGACAGCAAGGAATGTACAGCATGCGGTGAATGTATCCAGGTGAATTCCAAAGTTTTCGCTTATAACGACAAGAAACAGGCCGTTATCGCGAATGCCAAAGGCGGATCCTATAAGGACTTGGTCAAAGCCGCCGAGAAGTGTTCTGCAAAAATCATCCACCCCGGACTGCCGGCCAATCGCAGTGATAAAGGTATTGACAAATTGATCAAGCGGGCCGAAAAATTCAACTGACCGCAGTCCGGTCCATTATCCAACATTCGAGACCGGGGAGCACCCTGTGCGTGCAATAAACGAACAAACATGGTATCTACGCTAAACCGAACACGAGAAACCTTTCCCCGGGGTATTCATCCCGAGGAAAATAAAGAAGCCACTCGCAGCAAACCGATTCGGCGCTTGCCCTTCGCGCCGGGAATGGTCATCCCGCT
This sequence comes from Candidatus Hydrogenedentota bacterium, assembly GCA_016209895.1. Classification (GTDB taxonomy): domain Bacteria; phylum Hydrogenedentota; class Hydrogenedentia; order Hydrogenedentales; family SLHB01; genus JACQVH01. The sequence goes on from JACQVH010000032.1 coordinate 22,893, forward strand.
ATCGCAGCACACGGGCGCACCTGCCAAAGCCATCGTTCGCGAAGGTCAGGAGGTAGTGCGCGGCGAGCCCATCGCCGAGGCCGGCGGCTTCGTGTCCGTCCCGATGCACGCACCCGCCACCGGCGTCATTTTGAAAATCGGCCTCGCCCCGTCCGCCACCGGCAAAATGACCCCGGCAATCTATCTCCGTGCCTATGCCGGCGCCAGCCAGGAAATCCTTTACGGCGCGCCCGTGGACATTGACGCCATGACGCCCCAGGAAATCGTCAAAGCCGTGCAGGCGACCGGTGTAGTGGGATTGGGAGGGGCGGCATTTCCCACACACGTCAAGCTGGTGGTGCCCGAGGGCAAGA
>JACQVH010000037.1 GCA_016209895.1 Candidatus Hydrogenedentota bacterium
GAGCAGCGCCTTGGCCGCCGACGACGTCAATTTACTCATGGGCGCAACGAGGCCCCCTTCCCACTAAATATTACTGATTGTAAGACATATTATACACACAAAAGGTAAATTTTGACAAGGATGTGCGGTGTTTACCGCAATTGGGTTCCCGCCTTCGCCAGGCGGAATATTCCTCATGATTCGCGTGCCCCGGAACACAAGAGCCTGAGCGTGGCACCGGATACCGTACCTCGCGGCGCCACGCCGAGGACTGGCTTATGTAAACCGGGTTCCTTATGGCCCGCAATGACGTCGCGGACTATAATAGCGATTCAGTTTCGAGGAGGACACCATGCCCGAAGTGCGAGTCTGCCGTCTTCGCGACCCGAGCGGCTTCAACGGATTCTGCCAAGAATTCGACCAAGTTCACGCCGGACTACATCTCGATCACCTGCACGTAGACAGCAAGGAACTGTCTCTCCGCTCCGATTTCGGCGGAATGAAATTGCTCTGGCTTTATGACGGCGAAGGCGAAGTCTTCCTTCCGAAAGGTTACCGCACGAAGGAAGGCGACGGCCACCGGCTCCCGTCCGAGTACGAACCGGAGCCCGCCGACCCGGGGTTGCTGGCGACTCTCGACTTTCTCGAACAGGCATTGCCTCGTGTGTTGCCGACCGCGCAGCCGCCTATACAGTCCATACTAAGCCGCCGTCTCGACGGGAGCTACGTCGGCGATTTTGCCGGCGATCTCTGGAAACTCGCGCACGTGCCACCGCCTTGGAGCGCGGACAGCACGGTCGTGGGTGCGATCCGGAAACTTCAGTTGACGTATCGTGACGCCGGCTACTCGATCAAGAACACCGAATCCTATGAGCGAATCATGGAAGGCGATCAGTTGGCGGTAGCCGGAAACGAGTCGCTTACGGTGCGCGGCAACTTCGCGTGCCTGACGCTCGAGAGAATTGACCGCACGGTCCGCCACGTCTCTTCTGCAATGCGCCTGCGCTTCCTCCGCGACAGTTCCGGCGGATGTAACCCCGACTTCGATCCGTTCCGCCGTCTGCCGCTGACTTGGCACATGAATCTTCCGAACGAATCCGGGGACGGCGTCAATTTTGCCAACAGCCACGTCGTCAATATCCCCAAAGAAACGTCGCCCACCCATTTTCATCCACGCGAACCCGTCGCCGGCGGCGCCCCGCAAACCGAGATGTACTTGGTGTTGGATGCTTCCGCGTACGGATTACACACCTTCGGTCGCAGGAGCGAATTGCTGGTGTATCCGGAACTGCGCGACTTGTCTCGCTGCCAGGCCATCGTCCTCGAACCTGGACACTTCGTCTACATTCCGCCGGGCACCGGTCACCGCGGCCTCGACGTATTCGTCAACGTCATCACGGTACCTGGCTTCAAGCCTCACAATGAGTTCTATTTGGACCAGGAAATCAAGGACGCCGCGGCAAACCGTTCACCCTACAACGGGAATCTCCTGGGGCTGAAGAATTACCAGAGCCTGGCCGATTTGATCTAGCTGCCGTATTCAGTAAACAATATCCGCGGGCTTGGATAGGCGGAGTTAGCGCGGTAGGAATCTGTCCATGAATTCGAAAAGGGGGCGACCCAATGCCCGGGGATGAACTTCGCATAGATTTATTTGACCTCATTTCTTCGCTGGCCCGCGTCGTGGATCTGATGAGTCCGGCCGTGGCGAATCACCACATGCAGGTCGGTTATCTCGCTTTTCGCATTGCCGAGGAACTGAAACTCCCCATGGATGATCGCCGAAGGCTGGCCCTCGCCGGCATGCTCCATGATATCGGCGCTTTCTCGCTCCAGCAGCGTCAAGATATTCTTCGGTTCGAGACCGCGACCGATCAACATGCCCATGCCAGCTACCTGCTCCTGAAAAACTTCGAGCCGTTTACTACGATCGCGCCCCTCGTCCGTTTTCATCACGTGCCTTGGGCCGATGGCGCGGGTCGGATGCATAATGGCGAGTCGGTTCCCCCGCACAGCCACATCTTGCATCTGGCGGACCGGATCGCGGTATTGATTCAAAAAGATCGGCCCGTTCTGGCGCAGGTTCAAGGCATCTGCGAGACGGTCGCCGCTCACAAGGGCAGCCGCTTCGTTCCGGAGTACGTTGAGGCCTTCCTTCGTATGGCGAACCGAGATTACATCTGGCTCGAGGCCGTGTCCGGCGCGATTGAACAGGTATTGTGGAAGACGTCGGGATTCCGCGGCCTGCCGGTTGGGATCGAGGAACTGGTCCAGTTCTCCTATCTGTTGTGCCGCGTGATTGACTTCAAGAGCCCCTTCACTGCGACGCATTCCAGCGGCGTCGCGGCGAGCGGAGTGACGCTCGCCCGTCTCGTCGGGTTCTCCCAGCGGGAGTGCAAGATGTTCGAAGTCGCCGCTTATCTTCACGACCTCGGCAAGCTCGCCATCCCGTCCGAGATTCTTGAAAAGCCGGGAAAACTGACGCCCGACGAGCGCCATATCATGCGTACCCACGCCTTTTACACGTACCAGATTCTGCACCCGATTGACCAGCTTTCGACGATTGCCTCCTGGAGTTCGCTGCACCAGGAACGACTCAACGGAACCGGGTACCCCTTCCGGTACGCCGCCGAAGAATTGTCGCTGGGCGCGCGGATCATGGCGGTGGCGGATGTGTTCACTGCGGTCACGGAAGATCGACCGTATCGCAAGGGCATGAGCAAGGAGGCCGCGCCGGCCCTGCTGCAACGCATGGCGGACGCGGGCGAACTTGATCGGGCGCTGGTGCGGCTCCTGATCGATAACTTCGAGACGATCAGCCGCGCCCGCCAAGCCGCGCAACGCGATGCCGCGCAAAAGTACCAGGAATTCCTCGATGAAATTCGAGCCGCGCCATCGGCCGTGACTGTCGGAGAACCTGCCCCCGCAGCCTGCCCGGCGCCTTGACCAAGCCGCTCCATTCGTGACCCTACTCTTCGAGGTTACATTTGCCATAGTCAGTTCCCAGGAAATGCTTAATGTTACCTTTGGTCCGATTCGGCAAGACTGAGCTTCGCGTATCCCGCCTCGCCTTGGGTGGTTTTCCTCTGGGCGGCGTGAATCGCGCGCGAGGGTGGGACCCGTTCACCGGCGATGGCCGCAAGGCGGCTATTGGAGCGGTCCACGCGGCGCTCGATGCGGGAATCAACTACATTGACACGGCACCAAGTTACGGCAACGGAAACAGCGAGTCGGTGATTGGCGAAGCGCTGGCTGGCCGCCGCGACTCCGTCGTGGTCGCCACCAAAGTCGGCCATCGGGAAATGACCAAGGAGTCCGTAAGAGAATCGGTCGCGTCTTCCCTGCAACGACTGCGGACAGATTGGATTGATGTCATTCAATTCCACGGTGGGGCGTACACGCTTGAAGATGTACGTGTCATCCTCGACGACGGACTGCTCGAGGCGTTGCGCGAACTGCGCGCCGAGGGCAAAGTACGGTTTCTCGGATTTACCACCGAAGAACCTTGGACCGCGCTGCCGCTCATTGTGTCCGGCCAATTCGACGTGCTGCAAATCCGATACAATCTGATCTACCAGGGGGCTGCGCTGCATGCGCTGGACGCCGCGAGCAAGGCCGACCTTGGCGTGATCGTCATGCGGCCCATGACCTCCGGCATCTTCCAGCGCATGGCCCAGTTTCTTGCGCCCCGGTGGCAGGAAGCCCATGACCTCTACGAAGTCAGCCTCAAGTTTGTGCTCGCCGATAGCCGTGTCCACGTGGCGAACGTCGGTATGCGTTGGCCGGAGGAAATCGCTCGGAACGTGGCGCTGGTCAACTCTTTCGTACCCCCTTTCGACATGGCCAAACTCCCGCGCTTCACCGCCGAAATCTACCGTACCGAAGACGAAGAATTGCCGCATTAGCCTGGTAATCCGGTAGCTGGTCGAATGATCAGATCGGTGATGGGAGGGTCGGCGTTCTCGCCGGATGATGACCGGTGCGTCGTGTAAGTCATTGGTGCACTTAGATTTAATCTGACACACAACGAGAAATCGAGGTGAAAAAGCGTACATTTTTCGTGAAAAACTGTACATTTTTGGTGAAAATCCGTGAAGAACGGTGCAAAATTTGTGAAAAACCGTGCAAAAACTGTGATACATTTTTGTAGGAAATGTCCGATTGCGGACGCTCCTTCGCCGAGGCTTCGGAAGGCAAGGTGTGGAGTGGAACGTCGGCTTGGGCCGGGTACCCACGGGGGCGGGCACGGGACGTAAGTGTCTGGGGCGGAGGGGCATGATGCGGCACAAGGCGGCGATTTCGTGCTGAAAAGTGTGCACAAAACGTGCACAAAGTGTGCACTTTTTTGCAACTTTTGTGCATTTGCGCGCACAAAGTGTGTAGGAAGTGTACATAAAACGTGCACTTTTTTTTGAGGCGCGGGGCGGTCGAACGCCAGCATAATTCGTAGTTCTCGAGAAGGACGCGGAGCCTGTGAATTGTGAATTGTGAAAGGTGAGACACTGGAAGCAGGGGCTTGTGGGGACCGTTGCGAGGACACTGTGTTGGCGTAGGTGGCTGGGGCATAGGGGTTTACGTATGGAGAAGGTGGCGTAATCGGGGCAAAAATCGGTACAAAACGGGTACAAAACGGGAGATTTTTCGGGCAAATCCGCACAAAATCGGACAAAACGGGACAAGAATGGTACAAAAATGGGATACATTTTTGTAGGAATTTCCCGATTGCGGATTGTAGATTGCGGATTGCGGTACCGAAGACGGTCGGGCAATGGTTCAAGCTTGCATTTGGCGTAAGTGGTTTCCATGTTGGCGTCAGGTCCTCTGAGTTGCAAATATCCCTCTATATATATAGCCCCGGGCGTTGCACTCTCCGTGTTTAAAAGGCTAAAACAACGAAATAAGAAAAGGAAGCAAAGCAGGCTGTAAACTGAAGACTTTAGGCGGTGGATGCCGACGTTCGGCGTACGGGGCGGGGACAGTCGTTCTTTGCGGTCTTTGCGTTCCCTGTGGTTCGAGATGCCTTGATTTAACCGCAAGGAACGCAAAGAGCGCAAAGAGCGCAGAGCACTCCATCGGACCGCGGATGGCACGGATAACGTGGATGGCGTGGTGCAGCAACGCAGAGTCAAGCGTGCTTGAGCGCAAGAATGCCTGACGGCATCACTACAAACGAGGCGATCGGGGAAAGGCCTGGTTCGTAGTGTGCTTGTCAGAGCATGATTGAGCCAAGGCACCCAGATTCGCGCCAACGAGCACTGACTACGGATTTCAGCTTGACAAATACCTAATTCGGCGATATAAAGGAATCCATTATGGGGAGTCGGGGTAGTACACACGACATCCACGCGGACCACGCCGAAGCGAACGCCGCGAACGCCCCGGCGGCCCGTGGACGGTTGTCGGCTTGGCGAAGCCACGATGAACAACCAAGAACGTGGCAAAGATTGGGAATACCATGTCATCGCCGTCAACAAAGCCGGCGAAGGCGCACCCAACAATTCCGTCGCGCTGGCGTAAGCTGGAAACATGCTATCGAGCGCACAGGTACACCGGGCCGTCTTGTGATATACTCGCCAGGGCAAGTTTGCGGTGGCTGTTAGTCCTCGACACGATGTGCAGGACGTACACTCCGCGGTGGGCTGCATTTGTGTCGGGCGCGTTGCCTTCGGAAACTAGGGTATGCAGGCCGTCTTGAACGAGAACAGGATGCAATGCTTACGTGGCGGCAGCACGGGCGGCCTTCTGCGGGATCGAAAGCCCAAGCCGCTGGATCAACTGCGCGAAGGACCGCGTCACCATGCTTCCCGAATCGTTAAAGCCGCCGCTGCAAGAACATCTGAAGCGGGTCAAGGCGGTCCATGAGCGCGACTTGGCCGAAGGCTGGGGCCGTGTGCAACTGCCAATGGCCCTTGACCGCAAATATCCCAACGCCCCGAAGGATTGGCGCTGGCAATGGGTCTTTCCACAGGAGGGCCGGTGGAACAACACGAATGGCGACGTGAGAGGCGACATCATGTTGACGAATCCCTGGTTCAGAAAGCCGTCGTGGATGGGGCCTCAAGGATGGGATTCTGCAAGCGGGCCACTTTCCAGAGATTCCGGTATTCCTTCGCAACGCACCTTCTCGAAGGCGGCTACGATATTCGAACCCTCCAGGAACTCTGAGGGCAGAGTGATGTCAAGACGACCTTGATTTATGCCCGTGTCCTCAACCGTGGCCCCGCGCGTGTTCATAATCCGGTGGACTGGCTTTGACGCAATCGAGGAGGTTATCATGCCTATCCGCATAAGGTGCCGTGATAGATGGCCACACGAGCCAAGAGTGGCTGAGAGTGCAGGGATTATCGCATACTCCCCCGGAGCACCCATGGCGTCTTAGACGGACAGAAAAGCAAGACTGGGCATTTTGTGCGGGTCAAGCGGCTCAAGCTAATTATTGTTCGCTCGCGAGAAACGATGAGATAGATGGTCGCGGGCCAGGTCTCTTGTCTTTAGTCAGCCGAGAGCAAGAATGTGCGAGACCAGATCATGCAGATGGGCGCTATTGGTGAGCTCGCAGAGCAGGTCATCGAGGGATCTTTGAGCATCGAGCAAGCCAGGGGCGTTGCCAGCACGATGGACGTGAAAGCCCTTCGCGAAGACACGATCTCGGCCGTTAATGCTTTTCTCCACGAAGCCGTCGAC
>JACQVH010000039.1 GCA_016209895.1 Candidatus Hydrogenedentota bacterium
AGAAGTCAGGAGTCAGAATGTTCCAATTTGGGAGCTTTCCTGTTAAGACCTACGTTCGTGGCTCTGAAGGATGGGACGGCCCGACGCGACCTCGGGCAAGAGAGGCCCAGATGCCGACCAGGCACAGAATCGCGAAAATGGAGAACGTGGTCCGGAGGCTCTGCACCAAAGGGACTGCGACGTCGGGGGTGACGGGATGGCCTTTAAGGTAGAAGGCAAAACCGAGATTTACCATCGCCATGCTCATGGCTTGACCCACGACGCGCATGGTGCTCAAGGTGGCCGAAGCGACGCCATAATGACTCGGCTCGACCGCGCTCATCACGGCGTTGGTGTTGGGGGAAGAGAACAAGCCGAACCCGAACCCGACGAGGACGAGGTTCAGGGCGACTAACGACACTGGGAAACTCGAGTCCAGGAACGAAAATACCGCAATCCCGCCGCAGGTCAACGCCATTCCCAGAGACGCGATCAGGCGCGGCTGCAGCCAGTCGGACCATCTGCCCGCGAGCGGCGACACGAGCGCCATGACCAGCGGTTGGCTGAGTAACACGAAACCGGCGCTTTGCGCGCTCAAGCCTTTCACCGTCTGAAGAAACAGCGACATGAGGAAGCCGATAGCGAACGTGGCGCTGTAATGAATGAGCGCCGCCACATTCGAAAACGCGAACGCCGGATTACGGAATAATCTGATGTCAAACAGCGGATTCTTGTGGACCAACTGTCGGTGGATAAATCCCGTCAGCAATACGAGGCCCGCGAGTAAGATCGCCGGCGCGTGCTTGGCGGTGGTCAGCATGGCGATCCCGTACATGAGCGCCGTAAGCGCCGCGGCATACAGGATCGAACTCAACAGATCAAACGAGGCTTCGTCGTCGTTCTTCCATTCTCCTTTGAGGCCAAGGAACGCTACGCTGAAGGCACACGCGCCAAGCGCGAGGTGGAGCAGAAACAGCGCTCGCCAACCGAGGTGATGGGTGACTAGTCCGCCGAGTACGGGTCCCATCGAAAGGCCCAAGTACACGACGCCGACGTTGAATCCGATGATCTTCCCGCGCTCACCCACAGAAAACACGCTGGTGACAATGGCCATCCCCGTGCCGAAGACCATGGCCCCGCCGACTCCCTGAAGTACCCGACCTAAGATGAGCCACGTGCCGGACTGGGCAGCGGCACAAAGCCCCGAAGGCAGGGTGTGTACGGCCAGACCCACCAAGAAGACCCGCTTCCGACCGTAGAGATCGGCGACGCGGCCCAGCGGCAGGAGACAGGCCGCGGCGGCCAAAAGGAATCCTGTCACCACCCAGTTCAAGGCTATCGCGTCCAGGCGAAGACTCTCTCCAATCTGGGGAATCGCCACATTCACCGAACTGCCCATGAACGGCGTGATAAACGACGTGAGGACCGACACGAAGAACACGTATCGCTTGGTGCGTGCCTCGTTATCGAGAGTCTCGGCGCTCACCGTCATTTCGACCGAAGCAAGAACTTTTCCACCAGCCAGCCGCCGATAAAGACCGTGATACCACCCGCGAGTATCCGGACGTCCATGAGTTTCGGAAACTTCTGCAGGAATCCAATGGCAACCACGGCGAGGCCGCCCGCTTGGAGGACTTTGGCTACGAAATACACGGGGATGGACTTTCGCATTTCGCAGCCCGTTCCGGATTACTCGGATGAATCGGTCGCGTACAGTTCATTGATCAAAGTGGCGTTTTCTTGGAAGCAACGGTGCTGAGTCCGAATCGTCATCGCGTAATGCAACGCGGCGGCGACCGCAATCATACCATGGAGCCACGCCGGGATAACTTTCGTATCAGCGGCGCCGCCGCTGACAAACGCGATCATGACGAGCATGATGTTGAGCATGGTGGGCGGGTAAAGCTTGTGCTTGATCCCGTTCATCCGCTGGATGCAGGCGGGGGCGAGTCCGCGCTCCCGGACGTATTCGCGAACGCTGATCCCCGCGCCGACGAAAAAGAATACGACCAAGGTCTGGGTGGCCAAGTACAGGATTCCCGCGACCAGACCCAAGGCCGCGTGCTTGGCACCGAAGACGGCGAACTCCAAGTAACCTTGAATCGTCGAGAGCGCAATCAGCAGGAAGGAAAACCCGGTCAGTACGTAACAAAGACTTGCGAAAGTCCGCATCAGGGTTGGTTGGAATTCACTGAACTAAACCACCGGCTCCGGAAGGCGATTCATGGATAGACTGCCGTCCTGGGGCACCGGTCTGTCCGTGATGTGGATTCCATACGTGTGCTCAAACTCGTCTATGGGCGCCAGGCGAATGGCATCCCACGTGAGTTTCCCGCAAACGCGGGCACAAATCTGGCAACCGATGCATTCGTGAAACCGGACTTGGACCGGCGGCACCGGCAGGCCGTACTTGTGTATCGGGACCGGCTCGATGCAATCCACCGGGCAGAATGGTATGCAGACTTGGCAGCCCGTGCAGTTGTCTTCGTCTACCACGGCCATCAGCAAGGGCCGTTTTGACTTCTTGGCGAGTTTTTTTCCCCGTGCAGTGGGCCACTCAACGGAAGCAGTTGTAACCATGGCGATTTACCCCTTTTCCCACCAGAAGTATAGCACTCTTCCGAACGGAATCTACACCCCTTGACGGAGCAGGATTTTGTCCGATAGGACGTATCGGTCCTATAGCCCCGCATTCTTCCGGAGCCGGCTGAGCGCCGCCACGTGGTATTCGGGGATCACACCATGTTTGTCGGGCGGCACGTCGAGTAGCAAGTTGACGCCGCGCGCCCGGCAGGCCTGGAACTGGGTCGCTAAGCTTTCGTCGGACCGAGGCTGATCGCCCTCGACGTAGAACCAGTCCTTGCCGATGGGATCGCAGACCTCACCCGGCAGGTAATACTCGCGGCTTTCGATGGTGCGCCACTTCTGATGCCCCGATTCCGGCGGCAACGACCGCTCGACAGCGATGATGTCCGACGGCCAGGCATAGTCCACGTCGTATTTCTCCTGCGTGGAGATACCGCTGTTCATCATGATGACCGTTTCCGGTTGAAGCGAAGCCACGTACTGATACAAAAACGTTCGGTATCCGCGACCCAACACGCCCGGAATATCGATCCAGACTTCCGCGATCGGTCCGTACTGCGTCAGGAGTTCCGTCAACTGCGCCGTCTGGAATGTTTGGTAAAGCGACGTCGTGAACGCCGGCGTGTCCCCGGCCGGATCGGAAGGGGTCTTGCTGCCGAACCGGTTGTGGTTATCCCAGGAGCAGTAGTACAGACCAGGCAGTACGCCGCGCTTTTCGCAGGCCTTCACAAATGCCTCGATTACGTCCGCGCGGTCCGTGCTGTTCGCCACCGTGTAGTCGGTATGTTTGCTCGGCCAGAGGCAGTGTCCCGCCACGTGTTTGGCCGTCAACACGATGTATCTCATCCCTGCATCCCGGGCGACCGACACCCACTGGTCCACGTCGAGCCGATCCGGGGCATACACGGTGGCCGGCGCTTTTCCGTCGGGTAACTCGTTCTGAACAAACGTGCTCATCCCAAAATGGATGAACATACCGTACTGGAGCGACTCCCAGCGCTGCAGTTGTTCCAGAGAGAGGCGCTGATGTCCGCGCACGCCCACCTCCTTGTTCGGCTCGGTTTCGGCGGCCGCCGCGTTCACGCCAATGGCTCCTCCGGCCGAAGCCGCCAGAAACGAACGTCGAGACATTCCGTAATCCGCCATAATCTTACCCCCTCGAGTCGCGGCATTATAATCGTGACGCACGAGGCAATTCCATTGGGCGGCCACACGGGGTCGCCCGAACCACTGGTGCGGCGCTATTGCATGTATTGCCGTGGATCGTCATAATCATCGGCCAGCGCGGGGCTGTTCTTTGAGGTCCGGCCGGGAGGGCAGGACGGGGAACGGGGAACTCCGTGACTGCTAGGTGGGAGAGGGATTGCTATGGACGCGATTCAAGCACTAAAGACGCGGCGCAGCGTGCGTGATTTTAAGACGACGCCGATTCCCAAGAACGTAATCGAGGATATCATTGATTGCGCGCGGCTGGCGCCCAGCGCCATGAACCAGCAGGTGTGGCACTTCGTGGTCGTAACCGACGCCGAGATGCGGCGGCGTTTGGCGCATACCTGCGAGCACGGCGCGCACGTCGGCGTCGCGCCGGTCTGCGTGCTCGTTTTCTGCAAAGACACCAACTACTATCTTGAGGACGGTTGCGCCGCAACCGAGAACATCCTCATCGCCACGCACGCCAAGGGACTGGCCTCCTGCTGGGTGGCCGGCGAAGGAAAGCCATACGCCAATCAAATTCGGGAAATGGTTGGCGTCCCGGCGGGAAACAAACTCGTCAGCATCGTGCCCATCGGTTACGCCGCCTTGGTTCCCACGCCGGACAAAACGCCACTGTCACAAGTGTTGCACTGGGAACGGTACTAGGGTCTCGGGTTTCGGGTCTCGGGTGGCGCGGATCACGCCAAGGGCGTGATTTGTCTGCGCAGCGTTTTCGAGAATGACCGGCCATCGAGCGGGCTAATTCTTCGAAGGTGATACACCGTAGAACAAAGAGAGAAACGACGGAGCAGCCTCGAATTCACATGAGATGGGTCCTTTGCATGCCAACGGCAGCTTTTTTCGTCATGCTTTTGGGCGTCTGGCCTGAGATGGAGGCCGCTGCCGAGTTGCACCATAGCCCTGTCTTTGACTATGAAGTCTTGCACGCAGACCTTGGCAAAGGGGCCGTATGGTATGAATATGGCAAAGTTCCATATAAACCATACGTGGAGAAGCTTCTGACACCGTCCGGCGTCAACATCCTCCGCGACTCGCCGAGCGACCACAAACATCATCACGGGTTGATGTTCGCGGTGAAAGTGAACGACATCAATTTCTGGGAAGAACAGACCACACCCGGTCGGCAAGTACACGTTCGGTTCGACGCTCCCGACGCGGTAGAACCAAAGGCGAAGTTACCAACGACCATTGTCGAGTTGCTGGATTGGACGGGCCCGACCGAGAACCTATTGCTTCACGAACGTCGAACTGTTGACTTGCATTCCACGACAGCCACAAAAGCCACTCTAATCACGTGGAGATCTGAATTCACAGTGTCTGAGAGTAAGCCCAACACGGTCATTTCCGGCGCCCACTATCACGGACTTGGCATGCGTTTTCTTGAATCCATGGACAAGGCCGGGCACTTCTTCAATGCGGACGGTAAGTCCGACGTTGCCGGCACAAACGATATTCAGTCGAATTGGTGCGCGTACGCGGCGGAAGCTGACAACCTTCCGGTGACGGTAGCTATGTTTAACGACCCGGCCAACCCGCGCAGCCCGGCACGTTGGTTCACGATGGATCAGCCCTTCGCGTACCTATCGGCCACGCTGAACCTGCACCGTGAACCGCTGACCCTTTCGGCCGAGGTTCCGCTCCGACTGCGGTATGGTGTCGCACTTTGGGATGGGCGCATCGCCGCCGAAGAGATCGAGAGACTTTACCAGGAGTGGCTGGCGATGATTGGCGGGAATCAGCCAACCGCGAAAAAGTAGCAATGGACAAACTCAGGGGAGAGGGCAATGGGAACTCATGAGAATTGTGACGGGAAACCGACGCGTCGCGAATTCATACGCGAGACGGGATTGGCCGCGGCGTCCGTCGCGGTGGGAGCGATTACGGCGCGTCGGGCGTACGGCGCCAATGACCGCATCGGCGTAGGCGTCATCGGCTGTGGCGGGCGCGGTACGCACCATCTGGGCGTCCTGGAACGTCTGAAAACGAACGGGGTCAACGTGGATACGGTCGCAGTGTGCGACACGTACCGACCGCGTCTCCAGCGCGCCGCCGACAAGTACAAAGCGAAGGCATACATGGACCACCGCGAGCTCCTCGCCGACCCGAATGTGGACTTGGTCTGCATCGCCACTCCGGACCACCATCATGGCTATGCGGCCATTGACGCCGTCCGCGCCGGCAAGGACGTTTACTGCGAGAAACCCGTGACGCACTGGCGGCAGTTTGAACTGACCAAGAAGCTTTGCGGCGAGGTCCAGAAGAGCGGGCGCGTATTCCAACTCGGATCGCAAGGCATGTCGGACAATGCCTGGCGGCAGGCGCGCAAGCTGATCGAAGACGGCGCCATCGGCAAACCCATCCACGCCGAGTGCGGCTACTTCCGCGTCGGCGACTGGGGCGAGCGCGGCATGCCGATTGACGACCCGAACGTCCAACCCGGACCAGACCTGGACTGGGCGGCGTTCCTGGGCGACTCGCCCAAGCGGCCTTTCGAGGTGAGCCGCTACTTTCGCTGGCGCATGTATGAGGACTACGCCGGCGGGCCCTGCACGGACCTCTTCCCGCACTCGCTCACACCCGTGGTGTACATGCTCAGCGTGACGATGCCCAGCACGGTCGTCGCTACCGGCGGCAAGTTCCGCTACGAGGAGCGCGAAGTGCCGGACACGTTCAACATGTTGATTGACTATCCGGAGAACATCACAATCGCGTTGCTCGGCACACAAGGCAATGCCTATCCGGGGACCGGATTCCGCGGTGCGGGCGGGCGCGTCCCCGTAATCCGCGGCTGGGAGCGCACGCTCACGCTCCAAGGCGACAACATCGCCGTCATGGCCGAGGGCGGCTCTGACAAGCCCGAAAAGCTGATCCCCATCGAGTACGGCGAGAACATTGACAATCATTGGCAGAATCTTTTCTCCTGTTGCCGCACCCGCGAGAAGACGCACAGTCCCATGGACCTCGCTTTCCACGTGCAAACCGCGCTCCAGATGGGCTACCTGAGTTGGCGCGACGGCAAGACCGCGCGTTTCAATTCGACCAAGCAAAAGATTCGGCTTTAGCCCGGGGCGGTCTTCTGGTTACCCTGACCAAACGCGAGCGGGTCCTGCGCACAATCCGGTTCGAAGAAACGGACCGCGTGCCCACCTATGACCTCCTCCAGAACGACGCCACTATCGAGTACTGCTCCGGGCGAGCATTGACCACCGAGGACGGCGACTGGACCGTGGGCGTGGCCGTGGGGCGATGTCTCGACATGACGCGCAGCGTCGGCGCGCCTTCCCGGCCCGAAACCATCAAGCAGCCGGACGGATTCACCGTGCGGCGCGAACGCTGGACCGGGTGGATCATCGAGCGCCCATTCTGCGACTTGGATGGCCTCATCGCGTGGGTGAAGAAACAAATCATCGAGATCAACGCGCGCGTTTTCGACGCAGCCTTCGTCCGAAAGGTTCACGACTTGGTGCGGCGCCGGCCTGACTGACCTCTACGCCATTCCCGGAATGAGCCTGTTCACTGAATTGATGTTTGAACAACCCGATCTAGTCGAGGAGTGGCTGGACGCGCGGAACCGCATGGAGATAAGGCGCGTCTCCGCGATCGCTGACCCCGCGTTGATTCCCGTGGTCCTGACCTACGACGACATCGCCTACAAGAATAACCTCATTTTTTCGACGGACTGGCTCCGGCAATACTGGGTTCCACGTTTGAAACGACTTAACGCCGCTTGGCACACGCGAGATACGTACTGCCTGTTCCATTCGGACGGCAACCTCTGGCCAATCCTGGACGACCTCGTCGCCGCCGATATTGACGGACTCAATCCACTCGAAGTATTAGCCGGGATGACCGTGAGAACCGTGCGCGAGCGCTATCCTAAACTTTTCCTCACGGGCGGGATTGACGTCAGCCAGTTGCTCACCTACGGCACGCCGCAGGACATTCGCGCCACCTGCCGCCAAGCCATCGCCGACACCCGTGGCCGGGGCTACTTCCTCGGCTCCTCGACCGAACTCCACTGGGACGTCCCGCTCGAAAACGCCCGCGCCATGTACGAGACCGTGCTCCACGAGCCGAAGCGTGTTCGAGGCTGAGTGGGCATGGAAACCCCGGATTCTTTTTGGTAGTCTCGTAAGTTTGCGGTTGAGGATTCAACGGGGAAATCTGAACTTACAATTCGACTGGCGATGGCACCCAGGGCTGTGTCCCGACATAGCCCCCACCGGCTATGTTTTCAATTACGCGCCAGCGCGTAGAAGGAGGTCGCATGAGTTTCGGCAAGTTACTGGTAATGCTTGGGGTGGGTTTGGCGACACTGATTGGCTGTTCAAAATCAGAGCCGCAACCGCAACCCACACAGCAAACGGGCTCCCGATGGGGACAGATCATTCAGAAGTCCAAAGAGATGCGAGAACAAGGTGCAGTTGCAGGCCCATCGCAACCCACCGTGCCGCAGGCGAATCCGGCGCCGACCGAAGTGCCGGCTCCGGCGCCGCAATCGGCCGCTCCGCCGGTGTCGGAAAAAAAAACTCTTAACGGCTTCAAGGTAGGCCCCTATAAGGGCGAAGTCCGCACCGCTTACACCGCGGCCGAGGGCCTTCCCGATAGCGACGTGTACTCCGTGGCCGCAGTCGGAGGAGCGGACATCTACGTCGGAACGGGGCGAGGTCTGGTCAAGCGCGCCGAGGGAAAGTGGAGTCCCATCGCCGGCCTGAGCGGGACGCGCGTCGAATTACTCGCAGCGCACGGCTCCGAAGTGCTGGCTACAGCCGGCGGCGCGCTGTATCGCGTAAGTTCACGCGGCGCGCAGTCTTTGGCGCAGTTGCCGGTCGAGACGCTGGACAAACTGCACAGTTTGGTCGGGGCAAAGAGTATCTATCTGGCAACCGGTGCGGGACTGTACGAATTTGCCGACAATCAAGTAACTCCCGTCAAAGCGCTGAACGATCTCTTGGGCGAGGACAAGGGTGTGGCGCAGGCGGCGGTTAGTCCCGAGGGAGAAGTGGCCGTCGCCGCGAGAGCGGGCTTATTCCTGCGCGACAGTAAAGGCGTCTGGCAGCCACATTATCCCCACGACGCGAAACGCAGTTGGGCCCCGCGCGACGTCCGCGGCGTGGCGTATGATTCCAAAGGCCGGCTCTGGTTCGCGAGTCCACAAGGCGTGGGTAGTCGCGACAAAGAGTGGACGCTGTATACCGGCTACGAGGGCTTGCCATACAACGATTTCACCACGGCAGTGGCGGGTGAAGACGGCGTGGTGTGGTTCGGCACCAAGCTCGGCGCGATTCGCTTCGATGGAAAGAATTGGGAGTACCGACAAGGTCTGCGCTGGCTGCCCGACGACGCGGTGCGGGCCATTGCCGTGACCCGAAACGGCGACGCGTGGTTCGCTACCGCCAAGGGCGCGAGCGCGATCGAGCGAAAGACTACAACCTTAGCCGAAAAAGCCAAGTTCTTCGAAGACGAAATAGACAAGTATCATCGCCGAACCCCATACGGCTACGTGCTGGAAGTCTCCGTAAAGAAGCCCGGTGACAAGAGTGAGTGGGAGAACAGCGATAGCGATAATGACGGTCTCTGGACGGCAATGTACGGCGCCGGGGAATGTTTCGCCTACGCCGCAACAAAGAATCCTCAGGCCAAGAAACGCGCTCAGGCGGCCTTCGAGGCGCTGCGGTTCCTGGGCACGGTTACCCAAGGCGGAGACCCACCCGCGAAACCGGGCTTCGTGGCCCGCTCGATTCTGCCCACCAGCGGGCCCAATCCCAGCGAAGGCGGGAAGGAACGCGACGAACGCAAGCAGGCAACCGACGACGCTTACTGGAAAGTCATAGACCCGCGGTGGCCCACCAGCGCCGACGGGCAGTGGTACTGGAAATCCGACACCAGTTCCGATGAATTGGACGGGCACTATTTCCTTTATGCCCTCTATTACGATCTGGTAGCCGAATCGGAGGAAGAGAAGGATGCGGTCCGCACCGTAGTCGCGGGCCTCACGGACCATCTCGTCGAGAATAACTTCTGTCTGGTGGACTGGGACGGTAAGCCCACGCGCTGGGCCGTGTACAACCCGGAAGCGTTGAACCACGATTCGGCTTGGTTTGCAGAGCGCGGGCTCAATTCACTCAGCATCCTTTCCTACCTTCGCACGGCGGAACACGTAACCGGCGACAGTAAGTATCGGAAAGCCGCCGACCGGCTTATCCGTGACCACGCCTATGCGGCCAATGTCTTCGTGGCGAAGTTTCAGAATGGGCCGGGGTCGGGCAATCAGTCCGACGACGAAATGGCCTTCATGAGTTTCTATAACCTGCTCAAGTACGAGTCCGACCCGAAGTTGCGGGGGATGTTTGGATTCGCGTTCTTTAACTACTGGCAACTGGAGAAATTCGAACTGTGTCCTCCGTTCAACTTCATCTATGCGGCCAGTTGCACGGGACTCTCTTTCACCGACCCGTTCATGGTGATGGACCTCACGCCGAAAGGCGCGTGGCTCGAAGAATCGGTGGACTCGCTGATGCGATATCCCATAGACCGGTTTAACTGGAAAGCCACGAACGGGCACCGCATTGACATTGTTCCCTTGCCCGACTTCACCCGCGACGACGGCGCTCCCGGCAAGGGCTATCGGCGGAATGGATACGTGCTGCCCATTGACGAACGCTTCGTCGGCCATTGGAACCATGACCCGTGGGACCTCGACCAAGGCGGCAACGGCCAGGAACTGGCGGACGGCGCGTCGTTCCTGCTCCCGTACTACATGGGCCTGTATCACGGCTTTATCGTTGAATAAAGGCACGACCCGTAGGGGCGGCCCCATTTGGCCGCCCATTCCAACACCGGTACTTGGGAACCAATGACATGAACCGAAAACCTGTCGGTGCCTGCTTTCGGCACGGTGCACTCAATCTGATCGTCCTCGCGATGCTGCTACTTCCAAACCAGGGAAATTCTCAAACCATGACGAAGGCAAATCTCAAGCAACCACCTGGGCTGACCATCGGGAAGAAAGGCACCGTGCTCAAAGACGGTCTTCCGTACCGCGCCATTGGCATCAATTACTTCAGTGCCTTCTCGCGCCGGCTGCAGAATCCCGACGACACCAGCTACCGCCAAGGGTTCGCGGACTTGGCGAAGCGCGGCATATCGTTCGTGCGGTTCATGGCCTGCGGCTACTGGCCCGTGGATTGGAAGTTGTATCAATCTAATAAGGAAGCCTACTTCAAGCTGCTCGACGACGTGGTCCGTGCGGCGGAAGAGACTGGAATCGGCCTCATTCCCAGCCTGTTCTGGTATCCGGCGGGCATCTCGGACCTCGTACGCGAGCCGCGCAACCAATGGGGCAATCCTTCGAGCAAGACGCTGGCCTTCATGCGCCAGTATACGCAGGAGATGGTCGAGCGCTACAAGGATTCGTCGGCAATCTGGGTTTGGGAATTCGGCAACGAGTTCAGCCTGGACGCCGACCTCTATTCCCCGGAGCATCGCCCGCCCATTGTGCCTGACTTAGGCACCGCCACGTCTCGTAGCGACGCCGACGATCTCACCCACGAGATGGTCGTGACCGCATACCGCGAATTCGCCAAGGAGGTGCGGAAGTACGATCCATCGCGACTTGTTACTACGGGAGCCAGCCTGCCGCGACCTTCGGCTGAACATCTGCGGCGAGAGCGGAAATGGATCGCCGACAGCGAGAAGGAATTTAGCCGAAATCTCGTGGACATTACTCCCGATCCGATGAATATGACCTCGGTTCACATCTACCCCATGGACCGACAAGGCCGATTCGATCCGAAAGATACGCCTTACGACCAGATCGTGCGGCTCTGCATGGAAACCACGGAGCGCAATGGCAAAGCGCTGTTCGTAGGTGAGTTCGGCGCGGCCGACAAACCCGAGGACGGCGGCCCGGAAAGGGCACGCCGGGAGTTCTTGGCCCAGCTAACCGCGCTCGAACGCGGCGAAGTGCCGCTGGCGGCCCTGTGGGTCTACGACCTCGAACAGCAAGAAGATTTCATCAACATCACGCCCACCAATCACCGCAAGTACATGCTCGAAGCGCTGATGCACGCCAACCGCCGTATCCAGTTGTTCGCCTCGGGCGTACACAAGGCGGATATCCGCGGCGATTCATTCGAGGGCCGACTCATGGATAACGCCGCTAATGCGGAGCGGTCGGGTAGCGCATTCAATCCACTTTGCCACCGCATGTATCCCGGTCAAAGTCTTTTCCGCGACGACGGCGTCGGGTTGAATTTCGAGCACATCTTCAACGGGACCGCCGCCGACAAGCCCCTCTCCATGTTCACGCCGCGCAAAGACCCTTGCCTGGTTATTCCGCACTCGCCGCACTCGGCCTCGGTCCGGCATCTCGCCAAAGATTCTTCGTGGGGTATGGCCAGCGACATGAAATACACGTTTAGCGGCGGCAACGCGATTGACCTCGAGTTTACTGTGATGCCTTTGGTCAACAAGTTTCCCCTCGGCTACGTGGCCATGATGTGGGCCAGCTACATGAACCACACCCATGAGCGCCGGATTCATTTTTACGGTAAGAACGGCGACCAGGAAGGTTGGATTACCTTCGGCGACGACTTGCCGGAAGGCAGCAATCCGGCCTTTGAAACCGGAACTATCGCGCACGCGAGCGTTCCGAACCTACCCTATGAAGAGGGCGCGGAACTGCTCAACCTCGTCGAGCATCCCACCAAGCGATTCCTGCTGCCTTTTTACTACGGCCTCGTGGATGGCGACGGCGATTTCACGACGACCGGAGACACGATGGTCTACATCATGATGTTTGACCAGAGCGAATCCATCCGCTTCGCCCTTTGGAATTTCATCCGCGACGCTAATACCCAGCAACCGAATCCGCACAGCCCGGCCTGGGACTGGCAGTACGTTATCCGCGGCCCCAAGGTCGGCGAGACTTACTCCTATCGCGCCCGCGTTATCTACAAGCCGTTCGAAAGCGAGGACGACGTAAGGCAGGAATACGAGAAATGGATCGCGGGCCTAACCCGCGGTACGGATTAGCCGTCGCTCCTTGATCTTGAGCGCCTTGCTGATCCGTTTCGCCATCGCTGGGGATAGTGTCCGTTTGCCTCGTTCGCAGTCGCTGATCATGTTCTGCCGAATGCAGACTTTCTTCGCGAGCTCAGCCTGAGTAAGACCTGCCCGCAGTCGCGCGCCGGCCAGCAGATTCCCGACCCGATTCTTCTCCATTTTGCGCCAGAATTCGGTTTCTTCGATGGGTAGCCATTCGTCCCAGTCATCAAGCCTCTGCCTACGACTGCGATAACCTGTCTGTGAACTAAACAATCGCAAACCTCCTTTTCCACGTCTTCCATTGGCCGCGGGTAAAGTCCGGGCATTTGACCGGCGCGCTGCCTTTGGCAATGGACGCCTCCGAGAGCGGAATTACGCTGCTCATGGTTGCGGAGTCGTACACGTCAATCGGTGTCTGAGTCTTGTTGCGTACTGCGTCCAGAAATAGTGCCAGTTCGAGGAAATCGGTCCCTCCGTGGCTGATGTTTTTCGTGCGTTCGCCCATGGTCTTCCACCAGGGATGATCAAATTCCTCCTGGTAGGGGTCAAACGATTGCCATTCGTGATACTTCGGACTGCGGCCCGTCACGTAAACCGCGTTGCGCGACTCGCTGTACAGACCCAGCGTGCCCTGAATCATCCAACGGTTGTCGTAGGGCCGCGGCAACTGCATGTCGTAATTGATTACGATGGTTTTGCCTTTCTGCGTGCGGATGACGCTCGTCACGATGTCGCCTTGCTTGTATTTGCGCTTCGCGTTGGGATGGTCCGGCCCGAACTTGCGCGTGAAGTAGTCGTTGATGCCGCGCGAGGCCGAGGCCGTCGAGGTCAGCGTGGCATAAGCGTCGCCGCAGTTGATGTCCATCCAGCTCAGCACCGGCCCCTCGCTGTGCGTCGGATACTGGTCGCAGTTCCGTCTCACGAGGTACTCGCCGCCCCAGCGCATGTTGCCCTGCGGATCGAAGAACCAGTGGTCAATGCAGTCGTGGGAGTGGGCGCAATGGCAGTGCACGATTTCGCCGAAGAGTCCGGCGCGGATCATGTTCAGCACGGCGAGATTGTCCCGTCGAAAACTCCAGTTTTCGAGCATCATGCACGGCACCTTCGTCTTTTCATGCGTCTTCACGAGGTCCCAGCATTCCTCGAGCGTGATCGCGGCCGGCACTTCCACGCCGACGTATTTCCCGGCCTTCATGGCATCCACGGCCATCGGCGTGTGCCAGTGCCACGGGGTGGCAATGATCACCGCATCGAGATCGTCCCGTTCGAGCAATTGCTGGTAGACGTGCTCGTCGCGGGTATACGCCTCCGGCGGCGGCTGATTGGCCTTCTCGATCATCCCCTCAGCAAGTTTCGCTGCGCTCAAATCAATATCGCAGATCGCGGGCACCTGCACGTCGCCCATGGCTAACAGAATGCCCAGCAGGCTCCGCCCGCGATTCCCAGTCCCGATCACGCCAACGTGCAACGGCTTCGACGGCACCGCCCCGATCACATCCATCGCCGCCACACCCAAAGTCGTTCCCGCCGTCACCTGCATAAATACCCTGCGCCCTATTCGCTTGCCCATGTGGAGATACCCCTGTGTTCCTTCCCAGATTGAATCTTTGCCGTACCCTACGATGTTCACGAAGTATAGCAAACTCTTCGGCACTCTTAGCATCGTTCAAAATAGGAAGGGAAAACCTTGGACTTGGGGACGGGGAGCGAGCTCCCGCAGTCCAAAAGAAGGGGCAGTCGAACTTTCGGCAGTGGTCGGTGTCTCATACGTTAGTGCGCAGGTGATTATGCCGGGCGCAAGCTTCGAGGAGAACCGCCATGAAACGAATCGCGTCAGTACGGTCAATAAGCGCATATCTTATAACCCTCTTGGGTTGTCTTGTTTTCACGCCCGCGTCGAGCGCCGGCGAACCGGCCGGAATCCTCCCTGGCGGGTGTTTGCAGGTGGTGGATACGGATTTCCGGCCACAGGGTTCGTGCCCGCTCAAGCACACGGACGTGCAGGTGGATATCTCCGGCTTCGTCGCGCGCGTCACACTCACCCAACAGTTCGGCAACCCATTCACGGAACCCATCGAAGCGGTCTACACGTTTCCCATGTCGGACCGCGCGGCGGTGGACAGCATGGTGATGCAAGTCGGGGACCGCACGGTCCGTGGGATCATCAAACGGCGCGAAGAGGCGCGGCAGATTTACGAGGCCGCCAAGCACGCGGGCAAGGCCGCTAGCCTGCTGGACCAGGAACGGCCGAATATTTTCACGCAATCCGTCGCGAACATCCGGCCCGGCGACCAGATCGTCATAACGATCTCGTACGTGGAATTGCTTAAGTACGAGGAGGGCGAATACGAATTCTCGTTTCCCATGGTCGTCGGGCCGCGATACATCCCGGGCTCGATGCTGACCCCCACGGGGACCGATCAAGTCCCGGATGCGAACCGCATCACGCCGCCCGTCACACCGGAAGGCACCCGTGCCGGCCATGACATCTCACTCGAAGTTCACCTGGATGCCGGTGTGCCCATCCGCGCCTTGAACTCGGTACTGCACGAGGTGGATACCGAGCAGCCCTCGGACTCGTGCGCGGTGGTCCGTATGCGGAACCGGAGCGAGATTCCCAACCGCGACTTTGTGCTGCACTACAAGGTGGCCGGCGAGCAGATCGGCGACGCCGTGTTGGTGCACGCCGACGAACGCGGCGGATTCTTCACGCTGATCCTGCAGCCGCCGGACCGCGTGGCCCCACAATTCGTCACGCCCAAGGAGATGATCTTCGTCATTGACTGCAGCGGCTCGATGCGGGGATTCCCGATCGAGAAGGCCAAGGCCACGATGCGGATGTGCATCGAACAGATGAACCCGCAAGACACCTTTAATCTCGTCTCGTTCGCCGGAGGACTCGGCTATTGCTTCGACCGTCCGGTCATAAACTCGCATGAAAACCGGTCGAAGGCATTGACTTACCTCAACAATCTCGAAGGCAGCGGTGGAACCGAGATGATGCCCGCCATTCGCGCCGCGCTCGAACGGCAGGGAGACCCCGAACGGCTGCGGGTCGTCTGCTTCTTGACCGATGGCTTCATCGGCAACGACATGGAGATTATTGACGCCGTCCAGAAGAACGCCCGAACCGCGCGCGTATTCGCATTCGGCATCGGCAACGGCGTCAACCGCTTCTTGATCGATGGCATGGCGCGAGCCGGACGCGGCGCGGCCGAGGTCGTGACCTTGGAATCAGCCGGCGACGCCGCGGTACAGCGCTTTCATCAGCGCATTCATTCGCCGCTTTTGACCGACATTTCGGTGGACTTCGGCGGGCTCTCGGTGTACGACGTTTACCCGGACGTCGCCGCCATACCGGACCTGTTCTCGGCCCAACCGCTCATTCTGAAGGGCCGCTACACCCAACCGGGGAGCGGCGTTATTACGTTGCGCGGCGAGACGGCCCAAGGTCCGTTCGAGCGGCGCGTATCCGTGGACCTCATGGGTCGCCAACCCGAACATGACGCGCTGGCCTCGTTCTGGGCGCGGGCGCGCATTGATTACCTCATGGAACAGGATTGGCTGGGAATCCAGCGCGGCAACCCGGACAACGCGATCAAAGAGACCATCGCGAAGCTCGGTCTCGAATTCAATCTTGTGACGCAATTCACGAGTTTCGTCGCAGTGGAAGAGCGGCAGATCACCGAAGGCGGCACCACTAAGACCGTCCAGGTGCCTGTCGAAATGACTGACGGCGTCAGTTATGAAGGCGTCTTCGGCGAGCAATCGCAGCCGGCAAGATTGCAGACACTGGGCTACTTTCGCGCTGCCGCCGCGAAAGTCGCTTCTGTGCCCATGCTCAATGCACCGGCGTCGCCAACCACGGGCCAAGTTCAAGTGGATTCCCTCACCATCGGCGGCAAACCCGCGGCGTTCCCGGCCGAGCCCAGAAGGACGACCTCACGCGAAGTCGCCCAGCCCGTAGCGCACGATGAAGAGAAGGACATCTCTAGTCTCGCGGACCGCAGTGAGCAGGGAGGCGCCCGACAAGACCGCGACGCACGCCAAGGTCACAAGAAGCTTGACCCGGCCCTGTGGAACTTGTCGCCAAAGCTGGTCAATGGCGCGTATTCCGATGATAAGGTCACCGTCGAGAACGGTTGGGTCAAAGTACTGATCCGTGTCAGCGACGACCCGGCAACATGCGTCGGCCAACTGACGAACTTGGCCGTGAACGTAATCTCGCGGCGCGATTCCAACAAGACGATTCTCGCCAAAGTCCGAGTCGCCGATTTGGAAAAGATTGCAGACCTCGCGTTCGTAGTCCGAATCGAACCGTCGAAGCCGTAATCGGAATCCGTCCCAAAAAACGCGCATCTTGAACCAAAACGCAAGACCCAGGGAGACACCACACGTCGCCCTGGGTTGAACTTTCTTTGTCTCGACTAGTTCCCTTAATACGCCAAGCCGCCGGCCACGGTGCTCACAAAACGGCGGTTCTGGGTAAGGTGGTCGTGAATCATCGTCTCCAAGTGCGGACCGAAACCGATGATTTCACAAGAGCGAGGGTTCGGGGCGGGAGCACAGTAGTTCTGCCCGGACCCGATACCCATCTCGTTGCAAATTTCATCCATAATGTGCGTCGCGTGGACCAGCAGGTCCTCCGGCGCGGCCTGGTCCGGCGTATGATGGAGGGCGATGCTTTTCACCAGCGGTTCCGGCAGGTCCCAACGTTCCGCAATCCAAGCCCCGATATCCGCATGATTGGCGCCCGACAATACGTCGCTCTCGGCCTCATGCAACGGCAGGTGCGCCTCTTCCACCAAGTGCATCACCGGAACCACGACTTCCGGAAAATATTGAACGATGACGGCCTTGCCCATGTCGTGCAACAGACCGGCCACGTGCGCCCCGCGCAAGGCCGCGCCGAGACCCCGCTCGCTCTCCAGCAAACTTCCCACCAATGAACAGGCGAGGCTATGCCGCCATAGCATCTGCAGTGACTTGACGCCCTCCCGGTCTCGACCGAACAGATTGATGATGGATATCCCCAGCGCCAACCGCTCGACCTCGGCAAAACCGAGCAACACGACCGCGTCCTGAATGGACACGATCTGCCGGGCAAAACCGTAGTAGGGAGAGTTTACCACCCGAAGAACTTTCATGGAGAGCGCTGGCTCGCGACCCAGTTCCGTGGCCAAGTCCAACGCAGTCGCCGAATCATCCTGCACGATGGCAAGAATTCGCGCGACCGTAGTCGGCAACGCGGAAATTTCCTCAATCGCGTTGACCCGGTCGCGGATACTGTCCGTTTGGAGCATTAGCATAGCCCAGACCTCCCGACCGTTGCGCCGACCGCTGGCGCTCCGGGTCGCTTGTCACTCCTGCCCCAACCCTCAGTCTATCCCCTTTTTCGGATTCTGTCAACGACCATCTCGTGTTTTCGAACCTGCGCCGCTCTGCTTGAACAAGCGCGGGTTGACGAATAAGCTATGGTGACTTTGCGATGGAATTGCCATCGAAGAGTTTTTCCAGTATTGTTGGGATTTGCCGCCGAACTTGGGTGCGAAGTGGGCCGAGCGCGTTTCGAAGCGGCACAAAGGAGGTACCACAATGATGAGGGCAGGCCTCGGCATGATTACAGCAGCGGTTGCATTAAGTCTTAGTGGCGTCAGTCCGGCGGAGGAAATCAATATCCTTTTTCTGAGCAAGTCCGTGGGGTTCGAGCACTCGGTGGTGGCGCAGAATGCAGACAAACCCAGTCTTTGTGACACCGTCCTGAGCAAATTGGCGGAGCAAATGGGCGCCAAATTCGCGACGACGAAGGACGCAAGCCAAATCAATGCGGAGAATCTCAAGGAATATCAACTGGTCATCTTCTACACGCAGGGAGAGCTTACGCAGGAAGGCGGTAAGGACGGCTCGCCCGCCATGGGCGCCAATGGAGTCGCCGATTTGCTGGCTTGGATCGAGAACGGCGGCGGCTTCGTCGGGTTCCACTGCGCGTCGGATACCTTTCATACACCGGAAGGCGGTCCCGTCACGCCCTTTCTCCAAATGGTTGGCGGAGAGTTCGCGGGCCACGGCAAACAATTTGTGGGCACGGTCAAAGTCGTAGACGCCGACCACCCGACCGTAGCATCCATTCCCAAGGAATGGAGCATAAACGACGAGTGGTACACCTTTCGGAACCTGAACAAGGACCAAATGCACGTTGTGGCGCTTCTCGACCCCGGCGAGGAGCGCAGCAAACAGGAGATGTACAACGTCCCCAATTACCCGGTCATTTGGTGCAGCGAACGTGGCAAGGGCCGTGTGTTTTTCAACGCCATGGGCCATCGCGAAGACGTATGGGAAAATGAGACTTTCCAAAAGAGCGTGGTGGACGCGATCCAATGGTCATCAGGCAAGGGTTCGACCCAAGCCAAGCCAAATTATGCCATCGCGGTTGGCGAAGAAAGCAAACCAGCGGCGAAAAGCCCGGGCATAAGCAAGAAAAAAGAAGAGTAATTGCCTATAATCGAGCCAGCGCGTGGCTTGTCCCGCCTTGGCGATACTGTCCAAGAATCATGGGCGGGACGCCCGTGCCGTCTACCGCTCCAGGCAAGCGTAGCTCCGTGGGGCGACGACGAGCCTTCCGTCAGAGAAAGTTGTGTCCGGTGAGTCCGCGTGAAGCGTACTATCATCCCACGCAAGGCCCTTCACTTCCACCTCCCCGATGGCGGTGCCGTAATTCACGAAGACGACATGTCGCTCGAAAAGGAAGCTGGCGACCCGTGCCGGCGCGTTGATGCTGAACCCCAGCGGGGCCAACGCCAAATTGCGCAGAAAGTCTATAACTTCCTTAGGAAGATGGAACAAAGGACTTCGCACTGGCACATTGAGTTGTTCCGAGATGACATAGTCTTCGTGGTCGAAGGTTTCCAAATTCCACACCACGGCACGACCCCCGCCCGGATGATTCTTCACAGTCACGAGCGGCACGGCGCCGAGTTTTCCCCCAAAACCTTCAAAATATCCCGTCACCGGAATATCGGCATCGTGCGGATACAGGTCGCCGGGAACCGGAAACGCTTCGGCCAATTCGTACCGATTTCCTTGAAGTTCGATCCATCTCAGTGCAGCGCGCGCCCGCGCAACGTTGGCCGTGCGATAGCCGAAAGACGCCACAAGTTCCGGATATGCGGCCAGCCGCACGAGCGCGCCTAAAGTGAGAATAACTTGTCCGCCGGCGGCGAGAATCTGCGGGATTAGCTCCGCACAACAAGGGTCTTCCAAGCCATGAGTCGGGACAATCACGCTTCGCATCCCCGGCGCAAGGGACGTGACCGGCACGCAAGGAACACCCAGCATGCCCAAGTAATCGAAAATAAATAAGTCGTGGCCACCCTCGCTGTTCGGCGGTTTCACCACGAAGACCCCTTCCGGTCTCGCGGCAGACTCACGCAATCTTTCGATACCCGGCGTTCCTTGTGATAAACGAGTCATCTTATTACTGTCCATTAACGCTTCGTCGTAGCAAAAAAGCACAATATCTTCTGGACCACCGAGGGCTGTCGTGACGCCTTGTTCATAAAACAACTGCTCGTCGCAGTCATAAAAGTCGTACCACGCGGCCTCGAATTTCGCTCCCGCACAGGCGCGCATCCATCGCGCGTTGAAATAGCCTTGGTACGGCTCGACGTAACCGAAATCCAACGTTCCCGGGTCGCGTGTCTCGGTACCCACCCAAACCGCATCAAAGATTTCTGTGAAACGGGCCACGTCATAGCCGAAAAGATGATATCGGTCGTAGTATTGAGGGAACTTGACGGTGAATCGGACTGACGGATTCTCGTCATGCGCTGCACGCCGCCATCGTTGTGCCACCTCGCAGAGGAGTTCGCGCCGGAACGTCGGACGGTCCCGTTCCCCGCGCCCGGACTCGCACTTTGCGCAGCGGCATGGCGTAAGAAAAGCGTCATCAATGACCACCTGGTTAAAAAGCCGTGAGAGCTTTCGGATTTCCTGCTCGAGTCCCCCCACCGTTTCTTCGGCAGAGTAACAGAAAAACGAGAACTCATTGCGGACTTCGACCCCTTCGCTGTACTTCCCGAAGCCCTTTCCATACACCGGCATCAAGCCACCCAGAACGTCGTAGCCATGACCTTGGAAGAATTCCCGCAGATCCCGAAGGAGGCTTTCCGCCACGCATAACCCGCTTCGATACCCCTCCAAGACCACGCGCCGCACCCGTGCCCTGCGTAGCCGCGCTAGCGCGAACTGTCGCCCCGACTCGTCGCCCAAATCCCTGGTGATCGCTTGCGCAGTGATAAATATCGTGTATGGATTTTCCATGTATTCTCCCCAACAATCCCCAATGTGCCCCCGCTCACACCGCATTTTAGCGCCAACACACGCCAAACTCAAAACCCATCCCCTTCGGCTACCGTTCGCGTCTTGTTCATTCCGCAATCCGCAATCTACAATCGTTGCATTTCCCCGTTTCGATTGTTACATTGCCTCCCATGTATTCCGGACCAGAACCGTTTCAATGGAATTACTGCCCCATCTGCGGTGGGAAACTTGAGACGCGCGACGACGGACAGGGCGACCGGCCGCACTGCGTCCCTTGCCGCCGGTTCTACTACTCGAACCCCATACCGGCGGCCTGTTGCTTTGTGCGGCAGGGTGACGGACTCTTGTTCGTTCAACGCGCGGTCGAACCGTGCAAAGGCTTGTGGACCTTACCGGGCGGTTTCGTGGAACTTGGCGAGACCACTGAGGAGGCTGCGCTACGCGAACTCGAGGAAGAAACCGGGCTAACCGGACGCGGGCTGCGCCTGATCGGGGCCAGCACGCAGCAGAGCCGGTATTCCGGCGCGGTAACCGTTTTGGGATACTTGGTCGAAGGCTGGCAAGGGGAACCGGTTCCCAAGACGGATGCCATGGCTTTAGACTTTTTCGATCACCAGAGCCGGCCGCCCTTGGCATTCCAGGCCCATCGGGAATTGCTGGCAACCTTCGATGCGCTGATGGGGCGAGCGGGTATTACGTGAGAATCCGGTTGTCGAATAGAATGGCTGTGCGGGAGTGGTATTAACACGCAGCGAAAGGATGGAAGTGATGTTTGAAGGAATTCAGGCGGCGCCGCAGGACCCGATCCTCGGCTTGACGGAGGCGTTCCGGAAGGACCCAGCGCCGTGGAAAATCAATCTCAGCATTGGGGTGTACAAAGACGGCGATGGCAACACGCCCGTCCTACACTCGGTAAAGCAGGCCGAGGAGCGTATCCTCCGGCAGGAAAGCTCCAAGGACTACCTGAGCATTCATGGGTCGGCGGCCTATGGCAAAGCCGTCCAGTCGTTCCTTTTCGGTCCCGACCATGAGATTCTGAAGAGCAAGCGTGCGGAGACAGCGCATACACCCGGAGGCACCGGTGCCTTGCGGGTCGCCGGCGATTTCCTTCGAAAGCTGTTCCCGCACGCGAGAATCTGGCTCAGCGATCCCACATGGCCCAACCACCCCGGCGTGTTCCGGGCGGCCGGACTCGAGATTCATACGTATCCGTACTACGACTCCGAAGCAAAGGGACTGCAGTTTCGCCAGATGATCGAATGCTTGCGTACCATTCCGGCCGGCGATGCCGTGCTATTTCACGCCTCCTGCCACAATCCTACCGGTATCGACCCCACTCTCGAACAGTGGGCGGAGATCGCAGACGTCGCTGCGAAGCAGCGGTTTCTGCCTTTGTTCGACTATGCCTACCAGGGCTTGGGAGATGGCATCGAAGAAGACTCCGCCGGGTTGCTTCACTTTTGCCGGCCGGGCCGCGAATTGCTGGTGGCCAGTTCCTTTTCTAAGAACTTCGGATTATATAACGAGCGCGTCGGAGCCTTGACGCTCGTAGCTACCGATGAAGCCAACGTACAGTCCGCATTCAGTCACATCAAGACTTGCATTCGAGCGAATTACTCCAATCCGCCGGCCCACGGTGGGGCCATCGTTACCACGGTCCTCAACGACCCGAAACTGCGCGCCGAGTGGGAAGTCGAGCTCAGGGTCATGCGCGACCGCATCAACGGGATGCGGCGTCTGTTCGTCGAAACACTCAAAGCCAATGGCGCGAAAGGCGACTTCTCGTTTCTGACCCGCCAGCGGGGAATGTTTTCGTATTCCGGACTCACCAAAGAACAAGTCCTGAGGCTGCGCGAAAAGTACGGCGTCTACTTGGTAGATTCCGGCCGCATAAATGTCGCCGGCATGACCGAAGCCAACATGGACGCCCTGTGCAACGCGATCGCCACGGTGCTAAAGTAAGAAGCGGCGAACGACCTATGGGGCCTATCGGTTCTATTCGTCCTTATTCGGGGAAGAACATCGCCTCGACGTATTCGGCATGAAAGTTCGGATCGAGTGCGAGGTCAACGTGAATTACCCGGCGCGCCAGTTCCTCGGCCTGGCGCCGCGCCGTGAGGGAAGCCGCCACCATACGCGCCCCGGCCAGTGAGGTGTTGCCGACGAAGAAAATGCGCTCCGGATCGAGGCCGCCCGGCAGCAACCCCATACGCTGCGCGTTATTGCAACGGATGTAATTTCCAAATGCTCCCGCCACCAGCAGTCGCTTCAGGTCGCCCACTTTGATGCCGGCGCGGCGCAGGAGAATCGTGATTCCGGTCTTGATGGCCCCGGTAGCGAGTTGCAGCTCACGGATATCCTTCTGCGACAACAGTACCGGCATTCCCGTTTGCGTCTCTATATCCGAGGCAATCAAAAAAGCGCCGCCATCATGCGCCGCCATCCGCTCCCGCAAATGCGGGCCCGTGTCGGTTGGCAGGTCTTCCGCGCGGCAGAGCAGTCCCTGCGACATGAGCGCGCCGGACCGCAGCAACTCCGCAGCAAGATCTATCAGGGCCGATCCGCACAGCCCAATGGGACGATCGTTGCCGATCACGCGGACGCGGACGGCCCCATCATCGAACGCTACTTCCTCGATCGCGCCCCGCGCAGCGCGCATGCCATGGGAGATTCGGGCGCCTTCGAAGGCCGGGCCCGCCGCACAGGACGTCGCCAGCACCTGCTCGTTGTGACTCAGCACAATCTCGCCGTTGGTGCCGATGTCCACCAGCATGGTCGGACCCTCGAGCTCGCACAATTTCGTGGCCAGAACACCCGCGACGGTGTCACCGCCCACAAACCCGCCGATTACCGGGAAAACGTAGGCTCGGCCTCGCGGGTGTATTCTGAGACCCAATTCGGTCGCCGCAATGTGCATTCCGTGACCGACCACCGGAACAAACGGAACCTGGCCGAGCGGGGTCGGATCAATCCCTGCCAAGAGATGTTGCATGGTGGTATTGCCGGCGAAGGAGATTTCGTAAATCCGTTCCACGGCAACGCCCGCGATCGCCGCCATTTCCGCGATCATCTCGTTGACCGCGGTCAGCACGCTCTGCTGAAGCTGAAGGAGTTGCTCCGCCGATTGGCCCGCGTGCAGGATGCGCGACAGCACGTCGTCCCCAAAACTTGTCTGCGGATTCATCCGCGAAGTCGCAGCCCGCTCCTGACCCTTGTGCAGGTCCAGCAACGACCCCACCAGTGTAGTCGTGCCGATATCGAATGCCGCGACAAAACGTTCGCACTCCGTGTTGCCCGATTCGAAATCTATCAGCAGGCCATCGGCCAAAACCGCCGTCCCGCGGAAACCCCATTCGCGCAGCCGTTGCGAGATTTCCCGCACCAGCCGAACCTCCACCTCGAACGGGCCTAATGCACGCTTCATCCGCTCGAGGTCGGCGACGTCGTCTTCGCGGGACGGTTCCGGCAGTTCCACGTACCGTTTGCGGACCGACGGCTCCCCCGCCGGACCCCACGCATTCCCCGAACCCGTGAGAATCTTGTACGTCGCGGCCAGCAACGATGTTTCCGGTACTTCGATGGTGGTGTTATCGAGGAGCGCCGATTGACAGGCCAGCCGCATACCCGCCGCCAGTTCCTGCGGTTCGAGCAAGAGTTGTTCCGCGGAACCCGGTTCCGACACGTGGGCCAGGATACGCACGCGACACTTGCCACAACTACCCTGACCGCCACAGGGATAATCCAACGCAATGCCCGCGTCCGCCACGGCTTCACGAGTGTTGATGCCGGCCGGCACCGTTATCGTCTTGCCGTGTGGCTCAAACTTGACGCGGATATTCTTACTTGCCATTCAGAACCCTCTCGAAACGCCTACCCGATTCCTCTCCGCGAGCGATAGCCGTCCGACGCATCCACCCGCAGCGCGCAACGAAACCGCGCAGGCAGAATCATCACGTCCATGGCCTCGCTCGAAGTGATGACCTCCGGAACCAGGTGGGACAACACCTCTATTATAGCCCCCCCGAGAGGCGAAACAAACTCAGCGATTCAGGTCGGGGATGCTCCCCACCTCCCATACCAAAGACCCCCCTCTGTCATTCTGAATCCGGGAAATCTCTTCCCAAAACAAGATCTAAGCCAGAATCGAGACCGACCATTGGCGTGCCCAGAACCTGCTTGGCTCTCCCATTGTCCAGTGACACATCGCGCGGACGCGGGGCACGTCCGGGAATGCCTCGTGGGCTCCTCGCCACTACCAGTTCTTTGCGCAGCCCCAGGCGTTCCGCGATACGCTGCGCCATCGTGTGGCGATTCATCACGTCGTTTCCCGCAAGATGCAGGAATCCGGTGAAATCGTTCTCCGCCAGTTCCAAAAGCGCCCGGCCCAGCGTAATCACGTCTATCGGGCTCCGGATTTCATCATCCGGCACACCCAGTTCTCGCCCTTGTTCCAGCACCGGAATCATTCGGGACAAGAACGAGTTGCCCGCACCCAGCACCGGCAATCCCACCACCAGCGCCAACCGCGCGACCACCCATGATTCAACGTGCCCGGCTACGACACTCTCCGCATCGGCTTTGGTCTTGGCGTAGTAATTCACGGGCCCCGGCGCATCCTCTTCCCGATATCGGCCGCGTTCACCGTCGAAGACGGTGTCGGTCGAAATATGCACCAACTTCGCCCCATGTTCGGAACACAACAACACGAGCGTGCGTGTCAATTCAACGTTGACTCGCCAAGCTTCCTCTTGATGCGCTTGGCAGTAGTCAATATCCGCCACGGCGGCGGCGTGGATCACGGCATGTGGGCAGATGTCCTCAAACAAACCCCGTAGAGCGCCGCAATCCACCGTGTCCAGCGTATGCCAAAAGAGTCTATTTCGTTGCACCGGCGTGGCGGAACGCGACACTGCGTGCGCTTCCCAGTCCGTCAAGGCATGCGAGATTACACTCCCGGCCACGAACCCGTTCGCCCCCGTTACCAGCAGGCGCTTCGCCGCATCCCGCCCAGACATGGCGGGCTATTTCGCCGCTTCCGGTTCAGCGGACGCACTTTGGTTCTGCGCGTGGGCAACGCGCACCCGCCACATGACTACGAACATCGCCAGCGCGAACAAAATACTCAAGCCCAAAGTCACCAAGTAGGTAGTATGAATCTCTCCGCTCGTGTCCTCGCCTTTCATGAGGCGGCCGATGATCTGCTCTTGGAGGATGGTCCCAAAACTGCCGATACCATTGACCAAGCCCGCGACGGCGACGCCGTTCCGTTCTCCGGCGACCGCCACGGAGGCGGCCCCGCAGAGCAGTGTATCCGGACCATAGAGCATGAATCCGACCAACCCGAAACTCAGGGCTACCAGATAGGGACTCTGTTCGAACCTCAGCACGCAGACGCACCCCACGATGAGGCCCACAGAGGCGAAGAAGCACAAGCGCGCCCAATTACCCTTGAAGTACCGGTCCAATATCCAGCCGGTCAGTATGGCGGGTACAATTCCGCCGAGGTCAAAAAGCATCGCATAGTATCCGGCGTCGGTCTTGGAAAGCCCCTGTAAGTACAGGAAGGTTGGCAACCAGGAATCTATCGCGTACCTCAAGAATTTGATGGAAAAATAGGCGGCGCCCATCGTAATAATCAGCGGATTAAGCGCCAACTTCAGATAGTCGTGAATTGTGATGTGTTCCTTGGTGGCGACCCGGACGGCCCGGCCTTCCTCATCGGCATCCGCGTCCACGAACCGAGGCAGGCCGGCGTCTTCGGGGCGATCACGCTGCCAGAAGTACACGAGCCACCATGTGCAGAATCCGACAAACGTGCAACCGAGATAAGACCAACGCCACCCGGGCAAGGCGGCGAGGGTCAACCCCAATAGGCTCGCGCCCACCAGCTTTACGAGTAGATTTCCCGTAATGAAACTAGTGCTCCAGACGCCCATAATGCGGCCCCGTTCGAGCGGGCGCAGCCAATGCGATACGCCTCCGACGGAGGCCGGCCAACCGGTGGCTTGGACCAGCCCGTTGAAGATCATGAACGACATGAACAGCCAATAGGAGCTCGTCGACGCGAAGACGAGATTGCAGATAATGCTCGTGCCGAGTCCCCCCAAAAGTAAGACTCGCGGGCCCCACTTGCGGCCCAAGAAGCCGTTCGCGAACTGCCCGATCAGGTAGGCAATAAGATAGGCCGTCCAGACGTTGGCAAGCGCGTCCCACTCCCAACCGAACTGTTCGTTGAGTGAGGTCTTAACGAGACCGTAGACCTTCCGGCAAAAGTAATAGCCGATGTAGGCGAGGTAGGTGGAAATGAGGATGCGCCAGCGCCAAATCCGCTGATCATGCGACAGGTTCCCCCCGAAGGCATACGCGGTTTTCAGCGGACTGGACATCGGGTCGCCTCCTCAAAAATCGAACAAGCGTGACGATATCCGCCCCGCCGCGACGAGTAGTTTCCGTGCGCCGCTCCTTGGGTCCCGCGGATTATTTCGAACGGCGTCGGCCACCGCCCCCGCTGGCGAGCCCGATCACCGAGTCGGGTACCGCGCCATAAGGACCCGATTCCGACGCGAAACTGCGATTCGCCGCCTCCTTCACTTCGTCGGCCTGGAAACCCGCGGCCTTGGCCTCGCCGACGACTTCGTGAATCCGGCTAATGATCGTGCGCCGGCACTGCTCACGGCACCGGGCCACGGCGTCTTCCTGAATGTAAAAGGCCATGCCCCGGACCGGCCGGACAAAGCCCATTATTTCCAGGTCTCGATACGCTTTGGCCACCGTATTCGGATTCACTTTCAGCCGCTCCGACATCTCCCGCACCGACGGCAACTGATCCCCGGGTTTCAGATCACCGGCGGTAATCGCGAACTGCACCAAGTTCTCGATTTGGACATACACCGCCACACTGCTGTCAATATTGATGCTGTCAAACATGATGGTCCCTTTCCTTTCCCTCGTGTTGCTCAAGTACAGAAGACGCGGCATTATCGCACGCAAGCTGACACAATGCAAAACGAGGGCAGCAACGCGCAATCAGCCATGAGCAACGAGTGTTCGGTAACAGCTAGTGAATCAGTGCTCGTGGGCAGTTCGCCCATCGCCCATGAAGGAACCGGTACTCGCCGCAGATTTTCGCTTGGACTTCCGGCAGGTGTCGGAGTAGATTACTGGCCAACAGACAGCATTCGCACCATGGCGTCACAGGAGTTGACATATGAACGACAAGTCTTCCCGGAGGGAGTTTATACGGTTTGTCAGTAGTGGGGCCGCGGCGATTGGGGCCGCGGTCGCCGCAAACACCCGTGAACTTCAGGCGGCGGCCAAACGCGATTTCAAGATTTCCCTGGCGGCCTGGTCGTTGCATCGGACCATCGGAACGGGGGAAGGAAAAACACCGATGCTGGACTTGCCGAAACTGGCCCGGCAGGAGCTTGGGATCGAAGCGATTGAACTTGTCAGCGGCATGATGGCCGGCCACGACCAAGCCTATCTCGATGAATTGGCGAAGAATTCGGCCGAGCAGAAGGTCAAAACATTGCTTATCATGGTGGATGGGGAGGGAAGCATTGGCGGCGCGAGCGAAAGGGAGCGCGAGGACGCCGTGAAGCGCCATTCCCAATGGATTGACGCCGCCCAATACTTGGGCTGCCACTCGATCCGAATGAACTGGACCGGGGCGCCCAAGGACGTCGTTAAGAAGCCGGAGGAACTCGAAGCGTTCATAGCGCGCTCGGTAGACCCGCTTCGTAAATTATGCGAATATGGCGATTCGAAAAACGTCAACGTGATTATTGAAAACCACGGCGGGCCTTCCTCGTATCCAAAGCCGATGCAGCAACTCATGCAAGCCGTAAATCATCCGCGCTTTGGCACCCTCCCCGATTTTGGGAATTTTCCGGACGAGGTGGATAAGTATCAGGCCGTTGACGTGTTGATGAATTACGCCAAAGCCGTGAGTGCGAAATGCTACGAGTTTGACCCCGATACGGGCGAAGAAACCCGGCTGGACTACGGGCGGCTGATTGAGATTGTGGCGGACAAGCACGGCTACCACGGATATATCGGGATCGAGTACGAGGGGAATAAACATAGCGAGTTCGACGGAGTGAAAGCGTGTAAGAAACTCCTCGAAAAGTTGCGGGAATAACTGGTTCCAAACCAATTGTCGTTGCTCAAGGGAATGGAATGCTGGGGTGTTGAGTCGGTTTCTAACGATAAAAGAGCAAATAGTGTTGCTGGCATTCGCGGGGGCCATTTGCCTGGGCGGCGTGGCGTTGCTGATCCATCGTTCGTCGAACGTGAAACAGGATTTGCGCGGTAGCGACGTTCAACCGGTTTCTAACCTCGGGCAGGTTGTTTCGTCGTCGGCCGGGCCGAAGCTCGAACTTGGGGTAGTTCCGGTTGAGGCCGTGCCCACCGCCCAAGACGTTCGCGAAACCGAACCCGTCCCCGACCAGCCTTCAGCGCGCCCTTCGGAAAAGCCGGAAGTTATCAAGGTGGCGATTGCCGGGGCCGTACGCAAGCCCGGCCTTTACACATTGGAAAGCGATAGCCGCGTACACGATCTGATTGCCCTGGCGGACGGCGCCGATCCGCGCGCCGACTTGTCCGATATCAACTTGGCCGCCCGATTGATGGACGGCTCGACGCTAACTATTCCCATGCGCGGAGTTCGGACGATGCAAGACGACACCTTCATCTTGAAGCGGGGACAGTCGGCGGCGGCGCTCAACCCGCCTGAATACACGCGCTCGAGGTGGCAGGCGGCGGCGGCGGAACCGCAGTCGGCGCCGCTGGCACCTTCTTCTGCCACGGCCGAATCGCGACCAAAGGACGGCGCAGGACTCATCAGTCTGAACCGGGCAACGCAGGAGGAATTGGAAAGCTTACCTGGGATTGGGCCGAAACTGGCCGAAGCCATAGTTCTATATCGCGGGAATCGGCCGTTTCAGGTGATCGAAGATCTCCTGGAAGTACAAGGCATCGGTCCCAAGAAGTTCGAGGCTATTCGGTCGTTAGTAACGGTGAATTGATTTGGCCCTGCTCTTAATAGTGCTGGACACTCCTCAGGTGTCTGTGTCAAAATGCAGTCGGAGGCTCCGATACAGCCATGGATATTGAACGCGGCGGGCCCACAGGCCACTTGGACACACTCGATGCCGACGCCGTGTGCCAAGTCTGTGAAACGGTAAATCCCGAAGGCACGCTGCTTTGCAAAACCTGCGGTAATAACTTGCGGGACCAGCGCGCGCGCAGGATTGCGTCCGGCGCGTTCGCCGCTGAAAGCGAGGCCACACCGAGCCGTTCACGATTCCTCCGGGCGGCGCTCACTGTCTTTGGCTTGCTGCTGATCGTGTGGACCGGACTGAACGTCGGCAACATCGAGAATTTGCTCATCGCCTCGCAATTGGACAACAACGTGCGAGCGGACGCTTTCTGGTCCGGCACCCACCGGGCTTTGTATGACGGCTTGTTGAGGCAACTCGAAGCGAACCCAATTACCCCGGAAGAAATCGTTCAGGCGCAGACGAGCCGCGCGCCCCTCGAAAAATACGAGGGTCGCTTCGTACTAAAACCCAGCGCCGATTCGCGCGCCCCAATGATCGGCCAAGCCATTGCTAGGCAGGAAGAGGACACGATCTACTTCGTAGCGAAATTGGAGCGGGGCGACGTCGAAATCCGCGGCGCCATCCCGGCTTCTTCTTCCGAGAATCTACTGACCGCTCCTGCGCCATCCGAAGGAAGCCCGGCGCCGGCCGCCTGCGTGCGGATTGGCGAGGAATATCTCATCGGGTACGGTTTTGCCCAGAACAACGGGGACGGCAGCCTCAAATGCTACGCCCAACAACGCGCCGGAGAGGAAGTCAAGTCCTCGCCCCATATCGCGATCGCCTATCACATTCCAGAGACAGTCACCCGGTGACGGCCGGCGCGACAGCGCTTGCGACTCAACTGTAGCCCGGGACCGAGCTTCGCGGTTCTTCGTCGAACGTCAGTTCAATTACCGCCATTGATGGGTCCGGTGGGGCCTCCGGAAATCCGTGGAGCCACACTCGGTCCTCCTTTTGTTCGATGGTTGCGCTCTGCCCAGTGGCCAACAAGCGGGCGGACTTTACCCGGCTGCCGCACCATGCGAGGGCAACGGTCGCGCCCGGCCAGCGCTGGACCTGAAGGAACACCTTACGACCTACGCGAGTGGTCCAGCCAATGGCGGGAGCGACCACGGGCGAACGTCCGGCCCCGTAAATAGACTCCTTGTTGACCCGCATCCAGTCTCCGATCTGCCGGAGAATCTCCACGGCTTGGGGCGGAAAACTCCCGGCCGCGTCCGGTCCGACGTTCAGCAAGAAGTTGCCGCCGTGGGCCACGCACGAAACCAGTAGCCGCAGGATCGCGCCCGCGGACTTATAGTTGTTGTCGTTGGCCGCATAACCCCACGTGTCATTCATTGTGTAGCATGCTTCCCAGGGACGCGCGTGCGGCGTTACGTCGTTCTCCGGCGTCGCGAAATCGCCCGGTGCGCCGGACCGGTCGTTGACAAGGATGTTCGGTTGCAAGGACCGTACCATCCCGATTAGTTCATTGGCACGCCAGATTCCCGGCGGAAAAGCCCCATCGAGCCATAAGATATCCAGGGGCCCGTAGTTAGTGCAGAGTTCGCGAATCTGTCCATGGGCTTGTTCCACCATCGGTGAATAGTTGCCGACTTCCTTGACCGGCAAGTGCGGCAGTTGGCCGGGAAATCGCCAGTCTTCGAGCGAGTAGTAAAACCCCAACCGCATACCGGCACGATGACACGCTTCGGCGAACTCCGCGACCAGATCGCGTTTCGCGGCGGTCTTCGGCGCCGTGAAATCGGACACTGCGCTATCAAAGAGGCAGAAACCGTCGTGGTGTCGCGTGGTAAGTACCGCGTACTTCATTCCCGCGTCCCGGGCGACGGCGACCCAATCCGCAGGACAATAGCGCGTCGGGCAGAACTGGTCCGCTAACCGCGCATATTCCTGGTTCGAGAAATGCTCTTGGTACATTACCCATTCCCCCCGCGCCGGAACGGCGTAGACACCCCAATGGATAAATAAGCCAAATCTCGCCATCTGCCACCAATCGCACCGCTGCACGGTCGAATTCTCCGCAAACTCTGATGGATTCATGGCGGCATCCTACGGGATATCGGCTTTCGTCACAAGCTCGCCAAGCCAGGACGTGAGCAAGTGAGAACCGGTCTGCACCGAGGCCGGACAACTTGACTCATTTCGCCGAGAATCAGTAGCATCAAAGGTGGTTTCGGAGAAATAGCTTGGAAATTGTGTCTTTTGCGTTGACTCCCTTCCTCACTAATTGTTTCGTCCTTCGGGATGGCGGTGAAGCAATTATCGTGGATCCTGGGGAAGCCCCTTCCGAACTGTTGGAAAGCGTCGTGGGGGATCGCGTCCGGGCCGTAGTGAATACGCATTGCCACTGTGACCACTGCGGCGGGAATGCCGAGGTGGTGCGAAGAACCGGCGCGGAACTACTCTGCCACAAAGATGACTTGCCGTTACTACGCATGGTAGCGTCCCAGGGTATGATGTTCGGCGTGCCGTTCCCGGCATCTCCAGATCCGAGCCGTTTTGTAAAGGAAGGCGATATTCTCGAAGTCGGGAGCACGAGGCTAACCGTGTATCACACGCCCGGCCATTCGCCGGGGCACATTATTCTCGTGGGCGATGGGTTCGTCATTGGCGGCGACGTATTGTTCGCAGGGTCCATTGGGCGTACCGATTTGCCGGGTGGCAATTTCAGCCAGATCATGAATTCCATCCGCACGAAACTCCTGGTACTTTCCGACGACACGGTCGTCTACTGCGGCCACGGGCCCTCGACCACGATCGGCGCGGAACGGCAGACTAACCCATTCTTGGCGGGGTCGTGATCATGGTTTCGCTGCTTGCTCTCGCCTGGACACTGAGCGTCTCCGGGGTTGAAGTCTCGGTGGCGCCCGACCAACCCGTTCCGCACGTCTACGTGGATGAACCGCTGATCATCGAATTCAAATCCACGACGGAATCGAATCAGACCGTAATCTGCCAAGCCGAATTCGCAAGGGACCAACAGTCACCGACCGTCATCAACCTTGGCGAGATTCCACTGCGCGCCCACGCGGTGTATTGGCACGCCGTCGAAGGTCTGCCAACGGACCACGGGCGCTATACCATCTCCTTTCGGGTCAATTCGAATGGCGCGACTACCGAGCACCGACAAACCTTCTGCCGGATCGACCGACCCGACGGCGTCAGCGGCGTACCGCTCGCGGTGCAGGTTGCGGCGCTCGATGCGAAAGCGCTCCAAGCGCTTCAGGGGCTGCCGTCGCACCGCGTGCGACTTCGCGGTGACGCCGCGAGTATCGAGGAACAGCTACGACAAGCGCGCGGCGCGGGCTTTCACGTCATCATGGCGTTGGACACCGGCCACCTCGAGAATCCTGCGACGGCGGCGCAATCGCTCGTACAGCGTGTCGGCGACGGCGTGTCCCGATGGGATTTGGACCCCGCCGATTCCTTCGACAAGTTGGCCGTGGTCGTTAAGGCCATCCGTGAGACGGGTTCACGTGCGCCCGTAAACCTCGTTGTCGGCGATTCGGAAAACCTGTCTTCCCTATTGCAAAAGGGCGCCGGGCAATACATTCAGGGATGCGTGTACCAACCTGAGCCAGCGGCCCGAGACCGGCTCCCGACAGTCCGCGCCGCAGCCGAACGTGCTGGTTATGAAGGTCTGCCGATCAGCGCAATTCCCACAGTTCCGGCCGCCGCGGCCGCGGACCTTGGGCGGCAAGTGACAAAACAAATTCTGCGTGACTTTGCCGCCGGGGCCGTCGAGATTCTCGCGGACATGCCGTTACTGTTTGACGCGGGAGAGTTCAAGGAGGGTTACGTATATTGCAGCGCCCTGATGCATCGGCTCGATCGCGCGGTATTCATGGGCGAAATGGAAGTAACACCGCCGGTCACAGCGCTCGTGTTTCGCGCCGGCGCGAAGTGGATCATGGCCCTCTGGATCGACGAAGGCGCCAAGGAAATCACCTTGAACTTGGGCAAAGTAACGGACCTGGCATTGACCGATGCCTTGAATAATGCGCTACCCACTCCTCAACGGAGTCAGGAAGCGGTAACGCTGGTCGTAACCCCGGAACCACTATACTTGAGCGGGCGAGGAGGGAGCGTACCGGGGCAAGCGGCCTGCCGGCGGGCGCGGCGCGAAGCCCAGGCCTTCGCGGAGAACGCAGATTACCAGAAGCGGCTCCCGCCGGAGATGATCGATCTGGTCAAGAAGATCGTGTCCGGGGCTCCGGCCAAGTTAGACCATTTGGATTTCTTTGCCTTGCTTCGCGCGCTACCCGATCTTGAAGGACAGTGGCATGCCGGGCGCCTCCCGCGCGGGACCGCTGCGCCCGCCCTGGCCAGTCTGGCGCGGATTGCGCGCGCCCTTTGCGTTTGCGAGGAGGAACGGGCCGAACCGTTCATCGAGCCGCTGAAGGAAACCTTGGCGCGCTGTAGCGAGTACCAGTCCAAGTACGTGACCAGTTCCGGCAATTCTGCAGGCGTGCACGAGCGCGGAGACTGGCTCTTGTCCGAAGTGCACCGGCTTACCGCCGAGGCGGAACTAGTCGCCGAGAATGGGATGAACATCGAAGCGGCCGCGGTCGCGGCGCTCGCGGAATGGCGCGCCCGCGGGCTCGAATTCGCCGCCAAGGCCGCTCCCCTCAGTGAACCTGATAAGGTTGCGCTGGCCGAGACCGAAGCAAAGGAGACGAAGGAAAAATCGGAAAAGTCTCCACCGAAGCCCGCCGGCAAGGCAGCCGTCAGCAAGAAGAAGAAAAGCTGAACAGCTTTCAAAAATAGCTACATTACGGGGGTGATGTAGCCGTGGAAGCGGCCCAACCAGTAGGCGGCCGTGTAGTCGTGCCCATTGAATTCCATGCCGTGATTCGGGTCACGGGCGCCGGCCTTATAGGGGTTCTGCACCAAGGTGGACCAAGTGTTCGGGCGCCGGTCAATGGGGACCGGCTGACCCGGAAGCGGCTCGGGGCTTCGGATCGTGGGATCAAACACAAACCCGTACAGGGACTCGTAGGTGTCAATGGTGGCGGGAATCCACTTGATGTCGAGTGGGAACCATTGCAGCGTCTGAATACCCGCGACATCGCCCTCGCTCACACCAAGATGGGCGTGCACGTTGAAGGCATACATCGGATTGGCCACGGGACTCAGCCCGGGCCATCCCTCGTCTCCGTTCCAGGAGCGCGTGAGGCTCGCAAGATACTTCGCCCGGAGTGTCGGGTCCGTTTCCAGTCGAATCAGGGCGTAATATGCCAGATATTGAAGCACGTCGTCGGAGTAGTTGACGTCGCCGCCGAGCGGGTCGCCCATGACCCGCGCGGTCACGGCCAAATCCGCATAGCCCTGATTGTTGGCAAAGTCGTCGTATACCTGCGCGTAGTACGGGTCGCCGGTGACGTGGGCCGTAATTTTGACGTGCTGCAGCCAGAGCAGCGCGTTCATGTGCTCATAATCCTGCACGTACCACGACTCATAGTGCCCCCACGTCGTCGCCTCGCCATCCACGTCTTCGATGTGCATATCGTGCTCCATTACGTGGTCCACGAGATTCCTCGCATTGCGCGCGATGATGGCCTTGTGTGCGTCGTCGGCCACCAAGTCGTAGGCCAAAGCGAACCCGTAGAACACCCCGTCCATCTGGTCGCTGCTCACGTTGGCCCGCCAACGGTATCTACCATCGCCCGAAAAATACCACTCGCCATCATCGCTGAAGGGAGTCGTGACCGGTATGGCGGCGCGCGCCAGCAGCCCGTTCTTTCCACTGACGTTGCACAGCAAGTCCAGGGCTTGAATCGTCTCGAAGGCTTGGTTGCGGGTGTTAGCATCGTGCGTGACGGCGTATTTCATGGCCAACATCCCGAGGTAGATGCCGGTCATATAAGCGTTATCCGGCATGTTGTAGGTCACTTGAGGAATCTCCGCCGTGGGGCGCTTCAGTTTACACATCACCTGGCCCCCGTACACAAAGCGCGCGATGAGATCGAACTCGAAAATCTCGGCCTTCTTCGCCAGCGTCAGCGGAACGTCGTAGTGCAGCGGGTTACGCCCCAGCAGAATCTCTTCGCCGTCGCCCATCGTATCATCGTCGGAATCGAAATCCGCCGGATTCGTCAGTAGACGCGCCTCGGCTACATCGGCAAGACCGTCATAATCGG
The DNA here is from genome assembly GCA_016209895.1 of Candidatus Hydrogenedentota bacterium. Taxonomy (GTDB): domain Bacteria; phylum Hydrogenedentota; class Hydrogenedentia; order Hydrogenedentales; family SLHB01; genus JACQVH01. The sequence continues at coordinate 36,395 of JACQVH010000039.1, forward strand.
CGTCAATAACCAGCCCAAGGGCGACGTTGATAACGAGTTGCACGTCCACGGCGTCCGTGGTGCCGGCGTAGTCCAGATCGGTAAGAAACGCCCCGGCGACGCCGAGCGCGGCGTTGATGACGACTTGGACGTCCACCGCGTCCACGGCTCCGGAAGCATCTACGTCGCCGGCAACCGGGGCTCCGGCGTAGGCCATTCTTGGGAAAAGAACGGGCACCCCAAATACAAGAATCAGTAGAACTATGCGCCGTTTCATGACCGTCGAGACCCGAGGTGTGCCAATATTAAAGCACAATCCGGAAGGAAGGTTCAATGTTCCCGTGCGGCCGGCCAGCACGCCCATAATCCTCCGCGGCAATGTCGCGAGCCGGTTCGCGACCCGCACGGTGCACCGGGACTTTGTGGTTTGGCCGCAGCCGGTAAAGATGGTATGCTCTGCCCGCTCATCCCGTGGATTGGGGAGGGATTCTCTAAGTCGGACGGCGACATCGTAGAGGGTGTACTCATGTCTGGTCAGGAAATCGGAAGTGAAAAGTTGAGATGGTATCAGGGCTTGACCCGATACCATTATCTCGTGTTGGTGGTAGCCATCTGTGGCTGGATGTTCGACACCATGGACCAGTGGCTGTACGTGCTGGTCAAGGGACCGGCGTTGCGGTCACTGCTCGAGGCCGCAAACTCCGGACCGGTCAGCGATGGGCTAGTGACCGAATACACCGGCATCGCTCAGATGTGGCTGGTTATCGGATGGGCGACCGGGGGTCTATTCTTCGGCATGGTCGGCGACAAATGGGGACGAACCCGTACGATGGCCATCACAATCTTGATATATGCCTGTTTCACGGGCTTGAGTGGGTTGTCCAAGAGTTGGCTGGACTTCACTATCTACCGATTCCTCACGGGGCTGGGCGTCGGGGGCGAGTTCGCCGCCGGGGCCTCGCTGATCGCCGAGACATTTCCCGCGCATGCGCGTCCCATGGCCCTAGGGATCATGCAAGCTTTCTCAGCGTTGGGCAATATGATGGCCGCAGCCATCAATTACTACATGGTATCGAACGTGGACCTCAATTATGCTTGGCGGTGGGTCTTTTTCGTCGGCCTATTTCCGGCACTCCTCGTCTTCGTAATCTTCATGTTTATTCGGGAGCCGGAAAAATGGCAAGAGGCCCGCGCGCATGCGCGGAGCGGCAAGGAACAACTCGGCTCGATTTTCGACCTCTTTACCGGACCTTACGCCGGACGCGCAGTGATTGGAATACTTCTGGCAGCCGTGGGGGTCGTCGGTTTTTGGGGAATCGGCACTTGGTCTCCGGAATTGCTGCGTAATGCGATCAAGGAAGGCATCAACCCGGAAACACTGGGTGAGGCCAGCACCAAGATAATGGTGGAGCAGAAGGCCAGCATCGCCATCGGCACGCAGAACTTCGGGGCCTTCTTTGGAATCTTGGCCTGGACGTTTTTGGCGATTTGGTTCGGGCGCCGGACCGCCTTCGCGCTCTCCTTCCTCACTTGCTTGATCGTAGTTCCGGGAACCTTCCTGCTGACCCACACTTTCACGCACGCGTTGATTTTGTATCCGATCATGGGGTTCGTAACAACTTCGCTGTTTGGCGGGTACGCCGTATACTTCCCGGAATTGTTTCCGACACGTCTGCGCGCCACCGGAACCGGCGTTTGTTACAACGTGGCCCGCTACATCGCCGCGTCCGGACCGTACACTTTTGGACTGCTGACCGCAGTGCCGGCTGTAAAAGCGTTGGCGGGCGGCGACGGTGTACGCGGCGCGGCGGTAGTGCTGTCCTCGATATTCTTGCTTGGGCTTGCAGTGCTGCCATTTGCGCCGGAGACCAAAGGCAAACCGTTGCCGGAGTGACGGTGGCAGAGTCTCAAGACGATGTGCGACGTATTCTGGAGGCTGGCGTGGAAGTAATGGTTTCAGACCTCAGACATCGGATGAAATTCATCCTCAAAGCTCTGGAGCGTGATGAAGAGCTAGTCGTCCTCTACCACGGCAAGCCCATAGGAATTATCAAAACCGTTCCGAAATCGTCGCCCATGTGGATGACGGACCGTCCCTTCTTTGGCATGCGGAAATCGCGAAAATCGGTCGCAGCAGAAATGAAGAATCTCCGCGGAGGCCGGTACCGTGATCTTTGACACGGATATCTTCCTTTGGAACCACAGTGTCAGCGTTGGGCCTGCCAAACCACACGACGCTAAACTCGCGCTCTGAATCCGGTTCAGTTAGAATACCAGTTAGTGGAGAATTTGGTCATGGCATCCGAAGACAGCGTGTTTCCGAAACTGGATAGGACGGCCTTTTCGTTGGCGACAGTCTTTGATGAGTCGGAGGATAAAGCTTTTTGGCTGTCGCGCACTCCCTACGAACGCTTACAACACGTGGAACTTCTGCGCCGAATCAACTATGGACCTCAAGCTACCGCCCGACTTCAAAGAGTTCTTGAAC
>JACQVH010000033.1 GCA_016209895.1 Candidatus Hydrogenedentota bacterium
CCGCCGCCCTGCTCCAGGCCATCGCCCGCGATCCCGTCCCCCTACGCCCGAACCGCGTCGACCCCCGCGCCCGAAAACGACGACCCAAAAACTACCAACTCCTCACCCAACCCCGACGAACCTTCAAAGAAACCCCTCACCGGAATCGGTACCGCAAACCTTAAGTAAGCGCCATTCGGGACTGTCCCTATTTAAGTTGGAGTTCGACGGTTACTTCGTGGCCTTCGGTGAGGTTGACGACGGTGCTGGCTACGCGGCCTTGCGCTGACGCTTCGGCGGCGTTTCGAACCGTGCCGGGCACGCCGCCGGCGGTAATCGTATAGGTGCCGGGTGGCAGCCCTTCGAGTCGGAACTGACCGCTGGCGTTTGCCTCTGCAGAGGTGACCATTGATTGTATGCCTTGCTCCAACCAATCCGAATACCGAGCGATGTTGACTTGGCCCTCTAAGGCCGCAACCGAGCAGTTCCAATCAGGTTGGATGCCGACAATCCTGCCTACGACGGCGATACCTCCGCTCAAGTCCACGTCCTGTCGGACCGTCTGATTCGCCACGGTAGCAACATTCAGGCGGCGTTGGATACCGGAAGCACCGGCGCTTCCGAGTACGCCCACCTCCATACGCCACGTGCCTTCGGACAGCGTATCGAACCGATAGAATCCGTTCGCATCGGCGTACGTGCCGTAGCTGTCGTACCCGCCGGACGAGTTGTTCGAGATTAGATTAATGCTTGCGGCGACGGGTTGGCCATTCCGTCGAATGGTACCTTCGAGGATAGCATTCGCTGCGCCTAGATTGAAGTCCACCGGGGTCGTACGATCATTTTCCACTAGAGCCAATTGTTTGAGATTGCATGAGTCCCGGCCGCCCTGAGCGAAGTTGGTAATACTAACGAACACCTCCACTTCCCCCGGCGCCACGCCGGTGACACGGTACGCGCCAGTGGCATCGGTCTGGCCATGGCTCACACTCTCGCGATTCGTCCCGGAACCGACATTCACGGTCTGGCCAACGACGGGCTCACCGTCGAGCGTGACCACGCCCTCGACGGTACCGCCGCTGGATAGAACGATCTGAAGCGGTGCGTCACCGACCGGGGCGCTGCCCGGCGCATAGTTAGGATGCCACGCCACGATTTGCGTCACGTCCGGCGGAGGGGCGTCAACGCGGAACGAACCATCAGCGCCCGAACGGGCCAATGCGCTACGTTCCCGTTGCCACTCGTCGGGCAATCGGTCCACAAACAGCATCGCCCCGGCTACCGGCAACCCTTGGCTGTTGGCCACGATGCCCTCGACGGTCCGCCCGCGTTGCAACCTCACTACCACTCCACTAAGCGTCTCACCCGGCGTAACGGTCACCGGCTCCGACATGACGGAATAACCCGGCGCGCGGGCCACCACCACGCCATCGCCCGTCTCGAGATCATTCAGATTGAATGAACCGTCCGGGTTGTGCATGGACACGAAGCGTTCATACATCCACGGTTGAATCTGGCGGCCATATTGCTCGGCAATGTGAAAAACGTCGAACTGGGCGATGGGCTGTCCCGATTGCGCATCCACCACCTGACCGGCAATGTTGCCGCGGCCGACGAGGACAAAATCCACGTCTTCGCGGCCCGACTCGATGTTTTCCGCCTGCGCCCTCGAGTATTTGGGATGCTGCAGGGCGACATTGAACACGCCATCTGTCAGACCCGTGATACGATAGCGGCCGTCGGCATCGCTCTGGGCCGTTCCAAAGCTGGGTCCCGAACTCCCCCCGCCCTGGGCCTGTACGGTCGCCCTGCTGACGGGCTGCCCGGAGGTATCCGTCACGCGGCCGGCGAGATTCAGTCCTTCGGTCGGTTCAAATTGAATTCGCACGCCCGTGACGTCTTGACCCGGACCGACATCAACCCGTGCGTGTTCTTCTCGCATCGAAGGTCCCCTGCTCGCAGGCGAGCGTAGGCCTATGCCATAAGTGTCCGCGAACAGCCCCCGAACCAGGAAATTTCCGCTGGCATCGGTCTGAGAACTCGGTATAGCAAAGTGGCTAGACATGGGATTCCGCGAATACGCATGCACATGGACTCCGGCCAGGGGACGGCCGTTGTTGTCCACCACTGTGCCCGCGACGGTCCCGGCTTTGCTTAGGGTTATGACTATATCTGTGAGGGGCGCGTCGGTGAGTGTAGTTGGACCGACGGGCGCAGCAGCGAGGCCCTCTTTTTCCGCGGACACATAAAGCTGGTTCGTGGCGCTCAGACCACCGATTTCGAAGACGCCATCCAGTCCTGTCCTTGCAGCCTCAGAATCCCGTGAACCCGCCGAAACTGAACGCGCTCTCACCTGCGCACCGGCAATCGGATTACCCGCCACGTCCACGACGCGGCCGGAGACGGTGAGTCCTTTCGCGAGGGCGAAGTCTACACCCGAGGTCTCCTGGCCCGACTCGACCGAGACCGTGAGCCTATCTTGATAACGGGCTTGCGCGTAACCCTTCGCCTCACCACGGGTGACCTGGCACGGTCCGCTGGGCAAGCCCTGAATTGCGTACGCGCCTGTCAGGTCGCTCTTCGAAATCTTCGGGTTTCCGATGCGAGAATCGGCCCGGACCTCGACACCAGGTATCCCTTCGCCGGAATCGCGGTCATAGACGCGTCCGCGGATCACGCCACCCGCCGTTACGATGATTTTGATTCCCGAGGTCTCCTGGCCTTCGGCGACCGTAACTTCCGGCAGATCGCCCTGGAGAATGTAGCGCTCGTCGTTCACGAGCAATCTATGCGGTCCCGGGACAATGGCTGACAACTGGAATTGGCCGTTCTCGTCCGAGCGGGTTTCAACCGGAGTCCACTGTTCCTTATCGCGGATCATAACTCGGACACCTACCACGGGGCTTGCGCTCTGCGCCTCCTCCACGGTGCCGGATATGCTCCCACCGGGACCGATGCGCAACACGACCGCTTCGTCGCCCACGCGAATCCAGTCGGAGAAATACGGCGCATAGCCTTCCGCTTTGACCAACAGTCTCCACCGCTCCAGCCAAAGTCTCTCGAATCGGAAGGCTCCTTGGTCGTCGGTCGTAGTGCGCACTACCATAGATCGCACCATTCCTATCGGCCGATTTTCCGGGTCGTTTACGCGGGGATAGACAACGGCGTTTGCCAGAGGCTCTTCACGCTCATTCACGACGGTACCGGCAATAGTACCGAAAGGTTTGAGCTCGATAGTGACCTCGTACTCGATTCCGTCGTGGCGAATGAAGGCCTCGCGCAGGCCGAAGCCGTACTCGGTATAGGCTCTCAGGGCGAACCTGCCTATCGGCAAATCCGAAAAGGAAAACTTACCGTCGGCATCGCTCGTAGTTTCATGGCGTAGTCCGGTCTCACGAGGCATGGTGTCGGGTTGCCGCTCCGGGTCCCATTGGATCTGTGACAGGACCACGGTAGCGTCGGCCGCCGGCTGTTCGCGCCATTTTACGTCGCCGTGAATCACGCCCGGGCCGGTGGTCGGTGGCGGCTCCGGCTTTTGCTCCGGTACGGGAGCGACCGGTGCCGGCCCAGACGGAGGCGGGGTCGCGGGAGGGGGCGGTTTAATCGGCGTGGTGTCGGTCTTCGCGACACTGGGCGGTGGCGACGTCACTGACTTGCCGCCTCCGAGGAATCGCCAGGCAAGTAGAAACCCCAGAACCAGCGCGATGACAACGACGACCATTCGGATATGCGGGCGCATGGCGTATCCCCCCTCATTCATCGTGATGACAGACACATTGGCACAGACTGAATGGTGCGTCAAGCCCTGATGATTGTGTCGCCCCGTAAAGGGACGAAAAGGACGACAAAAACCACACGGGCGGGGTGGACAGTGGGGAGAGATTGTACAGCGAGGCGAGGTGGGCGGGGGCAGGGTCTTTACGCATAAGGGCTTGAGGGATAAAGACATAAGTGGAGCGGAAGCCAAGATTTTGGGTGAAAAATGGTACAAAAACGGAACAAAACGGAACATTTTTCGTGAAAATTGGTAAAGATTGGTAAAAAACGGTACAAAAACGGTACAAAACGGTAAAACATTTTTGTAGGAAATATAGGCTGAAGACCGCAGGATGAAGATCGAGTGGATCCTGTGGACCTTGTGGACGGGACGGACGAAATGGACGGGACGGACGGGGGCAAGAACGTAGCATGGGGAGTGCGAGGCAGCGGCTTGCGTCGTGAGGAGTACAGTTTGTTAAGCTATTGGTGACACTATATTTACGCATGGCAGCGACGATTCCCACTTCGGTGCTCCTTCTGAGTCTGACAAGACCTCATTGCAAATACCCCTCCATATATATAGCCCCAGTCGTTGCACTGTGGGTGCTATAGCCACTAAAAAGGCGAAATTGATCGGGCAGGGGGCCTTGGGTTTCGGGTCTTGGGTTTCGGGTCTTCAAAGTTCCCCTGACTGAATAATAGACCGGTGTCGGTATTGAATGCGGACAATTTAGAGGAGATTCATTTCGCGGAGTTCGAGGTATTTGTTGAGGACGGGCAGGGTTATTTCTTCGGGGGGGAGGTCGAGGACGTGTACGCCGCCTTTCTGCATCTGGGTCATGACTTGGGCGCGTTCGCGGAGCAGGCGGTAGGCGACGGCCTTGCGGAACGGGGCGTCGGTGTCCTGAGCGGGCGCTCGGATGACTCCTTCAATTTCCGGCGTGCGCAAGGCGGCGAAGATCACGAGATGCCGCCGGTTGAGCGACAGCATTCCGTGAATAATGGCGGCGGAGGCGTCCACGTCAACCACATCGGAGAGGACCACGATGAGACTGCGTTTGGTGAGGCGTGTCTGCAAGTAGATGAACGCACGACGAAAATGACTTTCGTCCAGGGTCGGCTGCACATCGAAGAGCGTTTCGACCAGCCGGGTCAGTTGGGGCATGCCGCTGCGCGGCGGGAGGTAGGCGGCCACGTCGTGGTCGAATAGCAACAGGCCGCAACGGTCCCCGCCGTCCAGCGCCACGCCGGCGACCATCAAGGCGGCGTCGAGCGCGTAGTCGAGCTTGGCGCCGTCCTGCACACGCCCGGCCATGAGGCGTCCGCGATCAATCACGAGCATTACGTCACGGAAATGTTCGATCTCGTAGTTCCGCGTGATCAGTTTCCGGTGTTTGGCCGTCGCTTTCCAGTCAATGCGGCGGATATCGTCGCCCTCCTCATAGTCGCGGAGGCTTTCGAACTCGCTGCCGATGCCGCGCAGGCGCGCGGTCTGCAAGTGCGGGGCGACGGTGTGGTGCAAGCGCCGCATGAGGATGTACTCCTTGACGCGCTGGATGTCCGGATAGACGTTGCACGTGAGCGACGCGGGGATGGGCCGCTGTCCCTGCAACATCCAAAAGCGACCCATGAACCGGAGGTGAATGTCGCCGAAACGATGCACGCCGCGTTTCGCGGCGCGGATCAGACATTCAGTCTCCTGAGCGGTGTGCGGGGCCAAGAGCAGGGGGATTTCCCAAACGTTGGGCCGGCCCCGTTCCGGCAAGAGCGGCCGCACCCGCACGCGGAGCGACTCGTCGCCGTCGTTGGCCACGTGCAGTCGCGCCGGGATGGATTCACCGCGGATGGTGCTCGAGGGCGCGTCGAGGGTCGCGGTCACGGCCCGGTGAAGCCTTTTCAGCCAGAGATAGTCTTGTGCGACGAGAAAGAGCAGCAGCGCCCAGCCCGCGACTTGGATCGGCCACCATCGCGGCTCGAAAATGAGCAGCGTGGACAGGACGGCCAGACCCGCCGCACCGGCGACCAGACCCGGGGCCGGAAAATAGGTCAACGGGGAACCTCCACGGACTTCATAATCTGCTGCAATGCTTCGTCCACGGTGACGCCTTCCAATTCGGAAGCCGGGCTGACCACGACGCGATGGCGCAATGCGGGCAAGAAGACGGCCTTAATGTCGTCGGGAGTCACAAAATCCCGCCCCTCGAATCGCGCCAGGCTCTTAGAACCCATGAGTAACATGAGGCCGGCGCGGGGGCTGGCGCCGACCAACAGATTCGAGTTGTCACGCGTGGCGGCTACGAGGGCGCGCACGTAGCGAATCACCTCCGGTCGCACGAAAGTCGCGTTGATGACCTCGCGGGCAGCCAAGACTTCCTCGCGCGTCGCCACTTTTTCGAGTTGGAAAGTCTCGAGAAAGCCGCGACCTGGATTGGCGTGATGCTGGGTCAGGATTTGTTCCTCGGACGACGCATCGGGATACCCGACCAGGACTTTGAACATGAATCGGTCTAATTGCGCCAGAGGCAGCGGATAGGTGCCCTCGTGCTCGACGGGATTCTGCGTTCCGAAGACGACGAAGGGCGCGGGCAGCGGATGGACGTGTTTTTCGAGGCTGACGGTGCCTTCCTGCATGGCTTCGAGCAAGGCGGACTGCGTCTTAGCCGGGGCGCGGTTGACTTCGTCGGCGAGGAGGAAGTTTGCGAATACGGGGCCTTCACGGAATTCGAAGGCACTCGTTTGCGCACGGAACACGTAGGAGCCGGTGATATCGTTGGGGAGCAGGTCCGGGGTGAACTGGAAGCGTTTGAAGTCGAGGGAAAGCACCGCGGCGATGGTGCGCACCAGCGTCGTCTTCGCGACGCCGGGCACGCCTTCCAACAAGATGTGGCCGTTGGAAAACAGGGCGGCCAGACAAGACGTGACGGCGTCGCGCTGTCCGTAGACCACCCGTTCGATTTGGGCTAACGCGCGGCCGTAAAGCGCGGCGACATCCAGCGCGGCCCGGTCCATCGTTGAGGATGCATCGGCACTCGGCATGAATCCAACCTTTCCTGAAGTTGTAGCAAATCTGCGGGACGCAGTTGGGACTCGTTGGCGAGCCCGGCCTCGATGTCCCGGAGCGTTTGCTCTAGTACCATTGCGCGGGCGGCGTCCACCCGGGCCAAAGCTTGCAGGATGGCCGGTTCGTCGCACCCGGCGGGCAAGCGCAGTTCGTTCCGCATTTTGTCAAGGAAACCGTCGCGGCAAGTGCGCAGTACAAACGCAGTCTTCTGACCGCGGCGAAACAGCCCGGCCATGGCACCCACGTATTCGAGGATGTTGCGACGGGAAGGTTCGGGTGTGGCCGTGGGTGGCCCGAATCGAATGCCGTAGCACCACGCCCAGAGGAGCGAGGCCAGTAGGATGGCGCCGGCAATAATGCCGTACGGATATACTCCCAATAGGACGAAGGGATTGCCTTGGGCGATTGCGCCGTCGTGATAATACTCGTCAACCACAATTTCCCGGGCGTCCCGGCCGACCGCCAAGTGGTATGCCAGGACCGGGTTATCGGCATGGCCGAGTCGCTGATTCACGAATAGGCACGGGTCGGAAACCAGAATCACGCGACCGTTGCCGAGTTCGAATTCGGCCGCTATGGTGAGCGGTTTGTCTAAACCTTTCTGTATTTCAATCTTGCCGGAAGCTTTCGCCAAATCTTCTCCGGAGAAATGTACTGGCTCGTCCGGCAGAACCACTTCTTTCACGCGCTCGCCGATGTAGCCGAGCGAACCGCTGGCGACGCAGGTGTATGGCGAGACTGTAGTCTCCTCGCTTCCCGGCATCCTTTGAATCGTGTCCTGCCAGTCGCGGCTTCCAGAGAACCGATAGCGTTCGGGTTTGGGCGTGACCTGTAAATCGCGGAGACCAAGGGCGTGGAGAAATGCGGCATCGCCGAGGATTTGCTTCAGAAATTTCTCCTCTTCCTCTCGGGACTTCGTCGTGTACCGCAGGAGGTAGTCCAGATCTATATTCAATTCGTCGTTTACGACC
>JACQVH010000044.1 GCA_016209895.1 Candidatus Hydrogenedentota bacterium
GCATAGGCGCGTGCCGTGCGAAACGCGTAGCAGAGAAAGGGATGCAGCGATGGCCAAGCAAATTACTAGACGAAGTTTCTTGCGATCGGGAGCGGCGGCAGGCGCTGCGCTTGCGCTTGCGGCCAAACCGGTCTTTGCAGCCAAACACCTAAAGCCGGTACGGGTCGGCGTAGTCGGAGTCGGCGCGCGGGGCACCTTTCATGTCAAGACGCTGCTGACGATTCCGGGCGTCGAGATTCGGGCGATTGGCGACATCATCGAGGAACATGCGGCGCAGTCACAGGACTTGGTCGAGAAGGCCACGGGAAAGCGGCCCAAAGCGTATACCCAAGGCGAACGGGATTTTGAAAACCTCTGCAAGCGTGACGACCTGGACGCCGTGCTCACGGCTACGCCTTGGGAATGGCATACGCCGGTGATGTTGGCTGCGATGCGCGCGGGCAAATACGGCGCGACCGAAGTCCCCGCCGCGATCACGATGGATGAGTGCTGGGAACTGGTGAAGACCTCGGAACAGACCGGCATGCCCTGCATGATGCTCGAAAACGTCTGCTACTTTCAGAATGCGCTGACCATCTTGCGGATGGTGCGTGAAGGCGCTTTCGGAGATTTGGTGCACTGCGAGGCCGGTTATCAGCACGATGTCCGTTTCACGAAAATCAACGACAAGGGCGAGTTGCTTTGGCGCGGACAACATTCTTTGGTGAAGAATGGAAATCAGTATCCGACGCACCCGATCGGTCCCGTAGCCCAGTGGATGAATATCAATCGCGGGGACCGGTTCACTTACCTCGTGAGCATGAGTACCAAAGGCGGCGGCATCCGCAATTTTGCGGCGCAGAAACTCGGCCCGGACCATCCCTTGGCCAAACAAGACTACGCGCAGGGCGATATCAACACTACGCTGATCAAGACGGCCAACGGTTTGACGGTCACGCTTTATCACGATACGAACACGCCCCGGCCTTACGATCTTATCTTCCGCGTGCAGGGCACGAAAGGGATTTACATGGGCACGCTGGACAAGCTGTTCATCGAAGGCGTGTCGCCGGAACACGAGCAGTGGGAACCGTTCGCGCCTTATATGGAGAAATACGCCCATCCACTCTGGAAGGACTTGGCAAAAGAAGCCGCGGCCAACGGCGGCCACGGCGGCGGGGATTATATTACGGACTATGAGTTCGTCAAAGCTGTGCGGAATCGAACTCAGACCCCGCAAGACGTCTACGACGCCGCCACCTGGAGCGTAATCGTCCCCCTCTCGATTGAGTCCGTAACCAAAGGCAGCGCCCCGGTCGAGTTCCCAGACTACACCGCCGGCAAATGGAAAACGAATCCACCCCTCCCGGTCTACGGCGCGTGAGAATGGCTCCTATCCATATTGGGAATGATAATTCTCGTTTTGGGAATCTTGAGGCATTAACCACTCATCTTTGCCACCCATCAACGCGTAATCCTCAATCGGCAATCCGAAATCCGCAATCCGCAATGAGAATGGCGCCCCGAACGGGAATCGAACCCATATCTAGTCCTTAGGAGGGACTTGTTCTATCCATTGAACTATCGGGGCCGGGGCTGGCAATCGGTGTAATAGCCCTTTCGGCACGCGGAAGTCAACCAGTACTTGATTGATCAATAGAACGCGGATGGTGCGGATGAGGCGGATTTGCGCGGATCGCACCGATAGTCATAAGCCACAATGTTTCCGCTCCCAGCGCAATGGCAGGATAAGCGACGCCGGGGAGGGTGCCGACGAATTTTCCGGCGAGGGCGAGAAGGCCGGCGGCGCTGCCTTTCGCGGCGCGGTAGCCGAAGGCGTCAATCACTTCTTTCGCGCGGTAGCGGGCGTCGAATGGGAGCGGCAGGTAGAACAGTTCTTTGGCGGCGCGGAAGAGTGAGTAGTCGAACGCCTTGAACAACAGATAGGCAACCGCCGCTACGGTGAGCGAGGGACGAAGCAGCAATAGCACACCCGCCAAAAGGTGTATCGCGGGGATGAGAGCGTGTACGGCAAGTACGGGGAGTACGCGCAGCACGAGCGGGGCGCCAATGAACTGTAGAATAAACGCCAGGAAGTTGAGTTGGCCGTAGAAGTAGCCGAAATAGGAACTCCGTTCGTCGGTGAGGGGCCGGGCAACCTCGACGATTTGATTGAAGCGGAGTTCGAGCACGGTGGCCACGACTTGCGTCAGCACGATTAACACGGCCAGGTATCGGAGTATGTGGTAATCGCGGAACATGGCCAGCCCGAGCTTGCCCCGCGTGGCGCGGGGCTCGGCCGCTGAGGGTGCGGGTTCGCCTCCCAGACGGTACGCCAAGAGCATCATGAGCGCAGCGGGAATCAGAAAGACAGCGGCCAGCAGCACCATGCCCTGCGACCCGATACGCTGGGCAGTGAGGCCAACAAGATAGCTGCCGGACACGGCGCCCACGGAACCCAGTCCGCAAATGGGACCGTTCAGCCGGGAGGCTTGGGCTTTGGTAAGGGTGCTATTGATGAAGGACCAGTATTGCTCGATGAGAATGACGATGTATGCCTCGCGAAGGACGTACAGCACGGCTGTGGCGAGACGGCTTCCGCCAAGCAGTCCGAGATAGCAGGCGATTAGTCCCAACCCGGCGACGAGGGAACTGATTACCATGGTGCGCCGCGCGCCCGCGAGCGAAAGCAGCCAACCGTAGCCGTAAAGCAAGACTAACGTACCCACCGGGCCCAGGGCCATCACAATGGGCAGTCGCTTCGCTTCGTAGGCTTCGATGTACAAGGACGCGGATACGCTGCGGACCAGTTCGTAGCCACAGAGCAAGAACAGAGCCGCCCCGCCGACCGCGAGTCCGGCAAACAGAGCAACCCTATCGTCGCGTGGACGGTCGCTTGGCGGTTCCGCGGTGTGGGTGTCCCCTGGCATCACAGCGAAACACTGTACACCCGCCATGTGCGTTACTCAACGCACCTGCGCAAAGAAACGTTTCTGCGTCGAATTTGCTACAATCCAATCCCTGACTATCCTGCGGTTAGATCAGGGAGCGACGGTAATACCACCACAGTTTCCGACGGGAGGGAGTATGCTGAGTCTGATTCTCGCTGTATCAGCCCTTGTGCCTTCGCAAGTTCCGACAAGCAAAGTGATGCCACGATTCATTCAAGAGCACTTCGCGATCGGATTCTGGGTGGAACCGCCTGCCGATGCGCGTATGGTGGAACGTTACAAGGAGATCGCCGACGCTAATTTTACCTTGGTTATCGGGGGATTCCATGCCCGCGAGCCGAAAACGATCAAAAAGCAACTTGCGTTGTGCCGAAAGTTCAATCTCGGACTCCTCATTCATTGCCCGGACACGAAGCCGGAGAATCTCCCCGCCGGCCCTGCATGTTGGGGGTACGCATTGCGGGATGAGCCGAATGCGTCGGATTTTCCTGCCCTGCGCGCGCAGGTGGATGCCTTGCGCGCCGCCCGACCCGGCAAGCTCGGCTACATCAACCTGTTCCCGGACTATGCCAGCGATAAGCAGTTGGGGACGCCGACCTACGAAGAACACGTGGCGCGTTTCGTTCAGGAAGTCGAGCCGGATGTGCTCAGCATGGACCACTATCCCTTGTTCAAGCCGAACGCCGATGGACGCGACGCTTATCGCGCAAACCTGGAAGTGATGCGGAAGTATTCGCTTCAAAATGGCATCCCTTTCTGGAATTTCTTCAACACGATGCCGTTCGGACCGCACACGGACCCAACGGAAGGGCAACTCCGGTGGCAAATCTATACGTCGCTCGCGTATGGCGCGAAGGGTGTGCTTTACTTCTGTTACTACACGCCGCTTAGCCCAGAGTTCCCGAAGGGGGGCGCCATCATTACCCGCGACGACCGGCGCACGCGCCACTGGTATCAAGCACAACGTATCAATGGCGAACTCAAGTGCCTGGGGCCGACATTGATGCAACTCACGAGCTTGGGAGTGTACCGGGTCAGGCCCGATGATGATCCCGCGGCCGTCTTGGCTGGTACGCCGATCAAGAACCTCGTCCGTGCTGATTACGATCCCCCGTGCGATTACCTGGCCGGAGTCTTTCAACACGCCGACGGTCGGCGTGTGGTCTTGCTGAACAACTATCAATTCGCTTACACGGCCTGGCCTACGGTGGAGTTCGATGCGGATGCGAGTCAGGTACTCGAAGTAAACAAGGAATCGGGCAAGCTAATGCCGGTCGTAGACGACAGTCCTGACCTGGAAGGACTTCAAATCTCATTGGATGCCGGCGACGGACGGCTGTTTGTTCTGCCGTCCAATCAATAGCCCTGAAAAGGCCCTCCCATTGCACTCCCATTGCAAATGGGAGCTACATTAGAGCCAAACGTGGTGCCCAAACGTAGCGCCCATTTGAAATGGGCGGTAAGTGTTCAAACTTCACTGGCTGAAAGAGCGACACAAGATGGAGAGACCGAATGCGAATTCACTGCCTGCAACATGTGCCGTTCGAAGGTTTGGGGTTCATCGAACGTTGGGTGCAAACCAAGGGACATCCGGTTTCTCGCACACGGTGGTTCGGCCAGGACTCGGCTACCAATTTGCAGACACTCGACTGGCTCATCGTGATGGGCGGGCCCATGGGAGTTCATGATGAAGAAGAGCATCCATGGCTCATTGAAGAAAAGCGACTGATAACGGCAGCAATCCACGCTGAAAAGACCGTTTTAGGCATTTGCCTCGGCGCACAATTGATCGCGGATGTATTGGGTGCGCCCGTCTATCGCAACCGACACCGCGAAATTGGATGGTTGCCTATCACCCTGACGGAGGCGGGTACGCAATCGCCACTATTCGAAGGCTTCCCTCGGAAATTCGATGTGTTTCACTGGCATGGCGACACCTTCGACCTGCCGGCCGGCGCGCAGCATATGGCGTTCAGCGAAGCCTGCGTAAATCAGGCCTTCGTGTACAACGAGCGCGTAGTGGGCCTCCAGTTTCACCTCGAAACGACACCGCAGGGACTGGCCGGTTTAATTAATAACTGCGGCGGGGAAATAGTGGAAGCGCCGTTCATCCAGAGTCCTCGGCAGATGACTGCCGACTCCGGACGATTTGATGCGATCAACGGTTACATGGGGTCGTTGCTGGACCGATTGGGGGCGCTGACAGTCAAACCGTCGGTTGGTATCAGGCCGGATTGATGGTGCCGAATTGCGATCGGAATTGGGGAGGTTCGGTTGTTCCCTCGGACGGCATTGGGTCGAACAAGCAATGTTGCGGACCCAGCGACTCGAGCATATACATCGGAAAGGCGCGGTCGAACACGTAGTACGGGGCGAACAGCGTCTGATGGATGACCGGCCACGCCCCCACCGTGCACGTGAAGCAGCAGGCGAATAACGCCACGAAAGCAAAACCAAACGTATAGGCCAGCCGTAAACCGAGAAATCCCAGAATCGGCAGGTAATTGTCGTGAAAAACGTGGGCGAAAGTTCGCCATGCAAC
Source organism: Candidatus Hydrogenedentota bacterium (assembly GCA_016209895.1). Lineage (GTDB taxonomy): Bacteria > Hydrogenedentota > Hydrogenedentia > Hydrogenedentales > SLHB01 > JACQVH01. The sequence continues at coordinate 5,473 of JACQVH010000044.1, forward strand.
CAGGCACGACTGATTCTGGCGGTACATAATCGGGACGATGAAGCTTCTCAACAACACCTCGATCAAAGCAAACGTTAACGACGCTATAATTGCCAGGATCAGCAACGGCATTAGGCGAATCAGAAGAGGGCCGAGCGCTGACAATTCCGTGGGCACAACGTCTCGACAAACATAATAGGCCGGGACCGCAATGGCGAGAAAGATGGCCATGGCAAGAACGTACATGGCCACCTTAAACTTGAAGAGAGAATTGGCAGGCGTCCGCGTGTCGAACCAGTTCTCACCGATCCCGGACCGGCGTCTTGCGACGGCTCGAACCAGCATTAATTGTCCCCGACAACCAACCCAAAGGATCAGCAAACCCAGCGCCAATAGCAGGACAAGAACTACCGATCCCAGGACAAATATCATGGGGAGATGGTCATGAACCCACCGGTCCACGTCGCGAAACGCCTCGGCCGGATCGAATTCGGCCATCTCTCCCCAGCCGCGGCGAAACGAGCCGGGGACACGGAAACTGAACGAGAGTTTCAGTTGAGCCAGCATGGAAAGGAAGATAATTACGCCGAATTGCAGCCACACCTTGAATTCGAATGGGGTGAAGAGGATTTGCCGCGTTCGCCGGATGGCCGAGTCAAGACTCTCCACTACGCGCATTCGTTCAGGCGTCGGTGCGATCTCTTCGGTCATGTGACATCCCCTTCCAAGTTTATCGTCCGCCCCAGAGTTCACCGAGGCAATTATAGCAACATGGCGCGGCGAAGACCGCCCGCACCTCACAACGCTACACGTAAGAACCAGCCAACCTCCGCACCGAGTCAACCGCTTTGCGTATTACCTCGATCGTCGCCGCAGGACTCGCCACCTCGATGATTAGTTTCTGATAACGCTCTTCCTTGAGCTCGATTACAATGGCGTTCCTGGGATTGCACACGTCCCAGAATATACGCTGTCCGCGACAATAGAAGGTACCGGCGACGATAACGCCAGGAAGATAGGTCCCTGGGCAACGCCAGCCCTTCCACCAACCCCACGTCGTCATGCTCGGGTCCGCCGATTGCGCTCGAACCACATGCGCCAAGGGCAATTCGATGCGCTTTTTCAGCGCCCAGAATTGATGTAGGCCCAGTACACGGACCGATAGCTTATCTCCAACAACGTTGACGTCAACCATCGTTCAATCCCCCTGATCATCCTCCGAGGACGAAAACGTTTTCCTGCGCCGCGCGCGGACGGCCTCGCGCAGGAGGTACTCGATCTGCGCGTTGATGCTGCGCAAATCGTCCTTGGCCCACCGATTCAACTCTTCCCACAGGTCGGGAGAAAGTCGCAGCAGATACGATTTTCGCTCCGCCATCCTCGCGGGCGCCTCACGTGTATAGAGTGCCAGTGTTCACCACTGGACTCGCCGCGCGTTCGCTACACAAGACCACCAGGAGATTGCTGACCATCGCCGCCCGCCGTTCGGGGTCCATCTCGATAATCTTGTGCTGCTGGAGCTTGTCGAGCGCCATCTCGACCATGCCGACCGCCCCATCCACGATACGGCTGCGCGCCGCGACAATGGCCTCCGCCTGTTGCCGTTGCAACATGGCATGGGCGATCTCCGGCGCGTATGCCAAGTGGCTCAACCGGGCCTCTTCAATCAGAACCCCAGCCCGCGCTACGCGTTCCTGCACTTCCTGCTTCAACGCGCCGGATACTTCGTCCATGCTGCCCCGCAATGACAACTTGTCACCCTCGTAAATGTCATAGGGATACGCGCTGGCCAAATGTCTCAAGGCAGCCTCGCTCTGGACCGTCACGTAATGGTCATAGCTGTCCACGTCAAATACCGCTTGCGCCGTGTTCTGGACGCGCCAAACTACGACGGCTGCAATCTCAATCGGATTCCCTCGAAGGTCATTGACTTTTATCGTAGCGCCGTTGAGGTTTCGAGCGCGGAGGGAGACTTTGAGCTTAGTTAAGAACGGATTAGCCCAGTGGAAGCCGCTGACGCGCACCGTCCCGGTGTATTTGCCAAACAGTACCAAGACCGCCGCCTCGTTGGGCTGGAGTGTGAAGAACCCGATCGCACAAAGAATCAGCCCGGCTATACCAATGACGCACGCAATCACGACCCGGACCGCGTACGGCTCCTCCCCGTGCCGCGTGTGATAGCGCAACGTGTTGTACAGCGCGAACGCTATCAGACAGGCCACCAGAATCCACACCGTGAGTGCCAGCCAGCCGTTGACGGTTTTCCTTTGTCGCTCCTGAGTTTGCATGACCAATCCTCCCCTTGGTTGATATTGTTATGATATCATAAAGCTATCTACCTTGTCAAGCCCTTTCCCGGGTTGTCCCGGCCCAACCGCGTCGTGTATCTTGCTGCCGCTCAACAGAAGGAGCTAGCTCACCGTGGTTGAATTCTTCACCGTCGAAAACTTTGTGGCGTTGCTGACCTTGACGGCACTCGAGGTCGTGCTTGGAATTGACAACATCGTCGTGTTGGCGATCATCACGTCCCGGCTTGATCCATCGCGCCGAGCTTTGGCCCGGCGGGTCGGGCTGAGCCTGGCCATGATCTTGCGCATCCTACTACTCCTCACGATCCGGTGGATGATGGGTCTTACGTCGCCATTGTTTGAGGTATTCGAACACGGCTTCACCGGACGAGATCTAATCTTGATCGGCGGCGGCACGTTTCTGTTCTGGAAGGCCACTCACGAGATTCACGAGAAGCTGGAAGGACCCGCCGCTTCGACCACGGTAGGCAGAACTGCCGCTTCGTTCCCGACTGCCATCGTTCAGATTCTTATACTCGACTTGGTCTTCTCTCTGGATTCGGTGATTACCGCAGTAGGCATGGCGCGAAGCTTGCCGGTCATGATCCTTGCCATCATCGGAGCCGTCCTAATCATGATGGCATGTTCGGGAATCATCGTTTCGTACATCGAGCGCCATCCCACCATCAAGATGCTGGCGCTCTCTTTTCTCCTTCTCATCGGAGTATTGCTCGTAGCTGACGGCTTTGGTAAACATATAGAACGCGGCTACGCTTATTTTGCTATGGCATTTTCACTCGGCGTGGAATTACTGAACATCCGGATAAGAACCTCCGGTAACGGCGGTCACACCACCTGACGCTGACCCGGATTAGTCAGATGGCTTCGATGTGGGCCATGTTTTATGTCTTTTCTTATTTTTCGTTACGAAAATTCGCCGAAGGCTCAAAAAAAACTCTTGCAATTTTGTGTCGGTCGTGCTAAATTAAAGTTGCAGGTGAGGCTCCTAGGTCAATCCAGCAATTGGATTGCTTTGGCTTCCGGCCCAACCTGCCATCGTGGGCATCGGAGTGACCCCGACACTTCGATGTCCTTTTTTATTGCTTGCCGACGCCCCTCGAATCCACCATGGCCGGGCACTGAGGATCGCTCGCTCTGACATGTCGGACAGGTCAGACCCGTCGGAGACATGTAGTTCAAATCCCGATGATTGACCGAGAACACGGGAACCACGCTGAAGTAGAGCGTCGAGATTGGGGCACGGGCGGGCGAAAGCATTAGAGCATCGGAAAGACAGCTTCACAAAACTTCCTGGCTGCAGTTACTCTTGGGGAAGGAGTGACTTTAGGTAGCAATCTAACGTTGCGTCTCGTAAAGCCATCTTTCCGATGCAAAGCGACGATTCAATTGTGCGGAGTCACCTGGCGATACCGATGACCTCCACTTCGGTTTCTACTTTACCGGGCATATCCGGGATAACGCGGACGTTAAACCACGCACCGGTAATGGTCTTACCATTGGGCGTACTGACTTCAAAGCTCTTTTGCTTTTTTTCGTCAAAGACCACCGCATCAACGTGTTGTTTGAAGAGCGGCCGCCAAGCGCTGTCGTAAAGATAAACATCGTAACCACAATGGCCGCCCGTATACCTATCCGGCTGCCATGAGAGGCGAATGCCCAATAATTGCGAGCACCCCATCTGAGCAATGTCAATGAAATGAACGTCTTTGGCGGCAATCTCGGCCGCCGTTTCGGAATGGGAAATATAGCGTTCAAAAACCTTCACGGCTTTGGTATTCGCCACCACCTGATTGGACCACGAGACGATCGGCGAAACATTCACTGGTTTCGGGGCCGTAGGTTCTTCCTGGGCGGAGAATTGCACCTGTTCTCCACGGTTCACCAACACAAAGGCGTCGCGGGCGGTTTCGACTTGGACTTCTCCTTCAACCACGGTCACCGTGGTCGCGTTTTGGACCACCTCGATGTTAAACGCCGTGCCGAAAACCGTAACCTGGCCGCCCGGAGTGTTAACACGGAACAGGCGTCCGTCCCGGCCGACATCCAACCAAATCTCACCTTTTACGAGGCTAAGCCGACGTTCGTCAATCACTTTAATGCGCGTATCTTCGTTTAGTTTGACTTGGGTGGGCCCCGCTAGTGTAAGCATCAAATTGGACGCGGCTGCGGTCTCGTACTGGTCTTCCGGATTCACGAATTCCTCGATTGTCGCCGGGACCGGCGTGGTATCCGTTTCCGTCGTGTGAAATGCCTGCCCCGCATGACCGGTGATTACCCCGACCGCGCCGCTTGCGGGAAGCCGCTCCGGCCAGTAAACATTCAGAATCACTAGTCCAACCACCAGCAGGGCGGTTACGCCCAGAGGGACATAACGAGCGACCAGACTCCAGCGATGGACCGGATGCTTGGCGCGCCAGTTGACCCCGATCAAGTCCGAGGGCGCGTTCTCCATCTCCGGCAGGTGTTCCAAGACCTGCTGGCGAAGGCTGCGTTCCAGACGATGTTCGGCCAAAGCTTCAAAAAGGAACGCGGCACTACGCTGGTGCTTCCGCACTACCTCGCTGCACGGCCGGCATTCGGAGACATGCTGTTCAAATATAACCCGATCCGACGGGCTCAATTCGCCATCAATGAAGGCTTGAACCATCGCGTCTATTCGCGTGCACGTGGCCACTGTTGCGTCCCCTCCGATGTGTCTTCCAGGTCCGTTAATGCATCCCGCAATTGCCTGCCGGCGCGATACAAGGTCCCACGCACCTCGTCTCGCGACTCGCCGGTAAAATTTGCGATCTCTTCGTAACTCAACTCCTGCAAGTAACGCAGGATGACGGGTAAGCGATAGTGTTCCGGCAAAAGATCAATCGCTTCTTGCACTCGCTCAAATCGTTCCTGTCGTTCCACTGTTCCGCGTGGATTCTCACGTGCGTCCTCAATCGAAACCGTCCGCCGGAACGGAAGCGGCGTTTCGCTACGCAACCGCTTGCTGTGTTTGCGCAGCCAATTCGCGGCCGTACGACAAGCAATCTCTTTGAGCCACGGTCCGAACCGGCTCGGCTCACGTAAGCGTGGCAGACTTCGGTACGCCGTGAAGAACGCGTCCTGCGCGATATCTTCTGCGGCCCCGTAGCGCCCCACATAATAGAATGCGGTCGCGTACACCGCGCGCTGGTATCTTTCTACCAGTTTCCCATACGCATCGGTGTCCCCTTGGAGACAGCGGGAAACGAGGAGCGTGTCATCAAATTGCATGGTCGCTACGTCCCGCTACCTCGTCTCCGCTCTCCTCTTCCAATTCCAAACATCCAGGCACTAGATTACGCAAAGTTTGCCTAAAGGTGGTGAGAAGTGGCCTCATGGTGCACGTTCTGCCCCATTATGGAACAAAAACCGCGAATAGGCCTCTGAAGAATGGGTCTCTCAGGTAGAAAAAGAGAGGAATTCAAGCTATCGGTGGGAAAGCCGACCCTCCCGGGCCACGTTTCATCATTCCATGAAGTCATCACTCAGGACGCTAAACCGCTGATGTCGCCGAGGTCTGGGAGTTGGCGAATCTCTTCGAGAGGATAGCCGCTCTCGAGGAGGGGGCCGACGATATCGCGACCCAATTCGGGCACGTAGTAGTCCAGAAGACTCCCCTCGCCTTCAATCGTATATTGTTGCGTGCGACCAGTTACGAATCCCGCTTCGCCGGGATTGAGATGCAGTGTGTCCGCACCCGCAGACAGCGCCACCGATCCGTGCGCGCACAAGACAATGTGAAAAGACCGTTGTTGAGTCTCGCGGGTTTCAAATCCGGAGATTCGAACCAACTCCGCCGCGAAATGGCGGCACGCCGCCAAGATCATTCTGGAGGGGTCTCGACGATGGCGCTCCAACAGAAGCGGCTTGGCTGGGCCGGGGTGCGGTCGCGACCAGTGAATCGCCTTGGCGGCCTTATCGAGATGAAGCGGCCGTGACTTCCTGTCGTCCGAAACACGACCCCAGTCATACAGTCGGTACGTCAAGTCGCTGTTTTGCTGAATTTCGGCGAGGATAACGCCGGCCCCGATGGCGTGCACCGTTCCGGCGGGCACAAAGACGGCGGAGCCGGCATGGACTTCGAAGACCGATAACACGGTATCGAGGCGGGCATCGCCACAGGCTTGCAGCAATTGCTCCTCTGAGACTCCCGGATGGAGGCCACAAATGAGTTGACTTCGCGGCTCGGCATGCAACACGTACCACATTTCGGTCTTGCCGATGTCAGACTCCTTCAGTTTCTCTGCGCAGATATCATCCGGGTGGACTTGAACGGAGAGAACGTCAGCGGCGTCCAAGAGCTTAAGCAGCAAAGGAAAGCGACCGTGCCGCGTCAATTGAGGCTGGGTACCCAGCAAGTTTTCCGGGTCGTTCTCGACCAACTGACGTAGTGTCCGGCCAGCCAGCGGACCCTCCGTCACGACGCTTTCGTGCGCCGCATGGTCGGTAATGAGCCAGTCTTCCCCGATGGGAACGTCGGCCGGGAGATTCTTTCGGTACAATGATTGCAGCTTCCGCCCCCCCCAAACACGTTCGAAGTAGTAGTCTTGGAAGCGAATCAGGGAAACATTATCAAGGAGGGCCACGGCGGGGTTCACTCCGATGCGCTTATCACAGAATAGTAAAGCACGCCGCAGTGGTGCCGGGAACTAACGAGCTTGGCCTCTTCGAGCACTTCCAAATGGCCGATCGCGCTCGCAAGACCCAAATTCAAATAGCGGATATCCATCTTCGGGAAGAGGGCGCGACAAACGTCGTAAGGGGTCAATTCCGCGTCGCCCAGGATTTCTCGTACCCGCCGGGTCCGCTCCTCGTTTCGGTTCAGTATCTTATCGATCACCTGGTTCGGATTCTCGATGGAACTGCCGTGCCCGGGATGGCAAAGTCTCAGATTTAACTGTCGCGTCCGCTGCAGCGAGGTCGTAAACTCGATCAGGCTCTTGGCGCGCGTTTGGCCCGGAGGCGGACGGCGGATAAGCGGGACAGGGTTGGTCAGACGCAAGATATGATCGCCTACAAACGCGCACTTCGCTTCAGAATCTACGAAGAGGGTGTCGGAAGGCGAGTGCCCGGGCACAAAGCAGGCGGTCAAGTGCGCCACGTGGTCACCGTCCCGTAAGACGTGCTGGATCTCCACGCGTGCCCCGTAACGATGGTAGTGTCCCTGGTCAGAAACGCTCAGCGCAATCTGCTCTTCCGGCACGCCGAATTCCCACATTAGCGCCGTAAAGAAATCGTGGCTGGTTTGACCGTCCGAGTCGAACCCGGCGGCCCGCGCCACGGCATGAGGATGCGCGTAGGCTGGGGCACGGCTCTCGTCAAGAATTCGCGCCAACAGTCCCATGTGATCAATATGCCCATGCGTGAGCAGGATGAAGCCGAGGTCGGAAAAGGAGTAGCCGTGCTCGCGCAAACCTCGATCCAGCGCTTCGTAGGCCTCCGGCGTGTTGGGCCCTACGTCTACCAGAATCGGCGGGTCCGACTCGATCAAGTAGACATTGACTGGGCCGACGGGAAAAGGCGTGGGTACGGCGATGCGCACCACGGAGAAACTGGGATTCGCGGTCTTCATCGCCGAGAAATATCGGTAAGGTAAGCGTCGTAGCTGCGTTTCATTTGAGCGACACTGTCGCCCCCGAACTGCTCGATCAGACTCTGCGCCAGCACGATGGCCACCGCCGCTTCCGCGATTATGGCCAGCGCCGGCACGGCACACGTGTCGCTGCGTTCCACGACGGCGTCCACGGCCGCTTTGGTTTCCATGTTGACGCTTTTCAGGGGACGCATCAGCGTCGAGATGGGTTTCTTGGCGAGGCGCACGACCAACTCTTCACCCGTGCTCATGCCGCCTTCGGTGCCGCCGGCGTTGTTGGTCCGACGCCCGTATTGATGCCCCGGCGGGGCCCCGTTGTGGTAGAGAATCTCATCGTGGAACTCACTGCCGGAACGACCGACGCCCCGGAATCCAATCCCAATCTCGACCCCTTTGACCGCCTGGATGCTGACCATTGCCTGCGCAATGCGTCCGTCAAGTTTCGTGTCCCACTGAGTGTGGCTACCCAAGCCGGGAGGCAAGCCCCACGCGCGAACTTCGACCACGCCCCCCAGCGTGTCGCGGTCTTCCTTGGCTCGGGAGATAGCCTCCATCATCCTTGTGCCGGCCGCCGAGTCGCAGCAGCGCACTTCGGACGCCATTGAGAGTTCGCGGGTTTTCCCGGAAGGTATACCGCTCAGATCAGCGATAACGCCGCCGATCTGGATTACGTGTCCAACCAATCCAACGCCGAATTCCCCCAGGAGTTTCCGACACAAGGCGCCGGCGCAAACCCGTGCGGCGGTCTCGCGGGCGCTGGCCCGCTCGAGCACGTTGCGGCAGTCGTCATGCCCGTACTTCAGCGCGCCGACCAAGTCCGCGTGGCCGGGCCGGGGCTGAACGATCTTTCGGGCGCGCTTTCCCGAGGGTTCCCGCCAGGGGTCCATGGATTCTTTCCAGTTCTCGAAATCCCGGTTCCACACGGCTAAGAGGATAGGACCGCCCAGCGTGACACCCCCGCGGATTCCCGCCAGCACGTCCACTTCGTCCTTCTCGATCTTCATCCGGCCGCCGCGTCCGAAGCCTTTCTGGCGTTCCACGAGCCAGAAATTCACATCTTCCGGAGTTACTCGCAGACCTGCCGGGAATCCGTCCAGAAGGCCAAAAACACCGCGCCCATGCGATTCACCCGCGGTAAGAAATCGTAGCAATCAAAGTCTCCCTGATTTGAGAATGATATCCGGTCGATCGGGCTCGGTGTCGCCCTTTTTATACATCAATTGTGACCGGCACGCTACTTTCCGCTCGTCATACCCTCACTTGAATGAGTTGCGATCAGGGCAGGCCCAGCGCGGCGTTGATGACAATCTGGACGTCTACCGCGTCCACGTTACCATCCTTGTTAATGTCGGCGTCGCCGGAAATGCCGAGGCCCAAGGCGGCGTTGATGACGAGTTGCACGTCCACGGCGTCTACCACGCTGTTTCCATCAATGTCGGCAACGGGCCGCGCATTCGGCGTCAGCGGGTCCGAGCCATAAGCGATCTCCACGTCATCATTGATTCCATCGTCGTCCGTGTCTCGCTTAAGCTCGCTCGTATGATAGACGTTGATCTCGTCGCTGTCCGTGAGACCATCACCATCGGTATCCTGGCTCGAAGCGGCGGTGGGAGTCATCGGATACGACACTTGGGCAGTCTGTCCATTGCTCACCGTGGCGGCCAGGGACGCCGGCGTAACGTAGTTCTGAGCGGAACAACCCACTGTGTAGTTTCCTGCGGGGATGCTGGCGCACACGTAAACGCCGTTTGTATTGTTGTTAATTACGAAGACTGCCGCTCCCGAAATCTGAATGGATGCGGTCGAAACCGGCGCCAGACTCTGTGCATTCCAGACGCTGGTAACAATGCTGGCCGGTATAATCCCGGCCTTCAGGAACGGTTCCACTTGGCCGGGGCCTTGTATTTCGTTGGCGACCGCCGACGGGTCTTCGCTACCCCAATAATTGTTCTGCATTGGAATCTCTTCGGGACGTTCATTTACCACGGACGGTCCGTCAATGTTATCGAACGAATTATACCCGGTGTTGGGGTCGGTGCTGTCGCCCAGATCTTTGAACGTATCAAAGCTCTTGGCTTCCGCGGCCAGAAACACGATGCCGTTGCCCGACAAGTCCTCGAAGGTACAACGGCGTATCGTGGGGATAGCCTCAGCGATCTCGATCCCAACGGCAAGACTGGTGAACGCGCAGTCGGTAATAAGAGAATCCGCAGCCGCTTCTCCCGTTACGGCCAAACCCGCCGCCGACCGACTCGCATCGCCGCGGAAGACCACATTGCGCACAAGCATAAGCGCGTTGTCCATCCTCATCAGAACGGCGCCTACCGCTTTTGACCCGGGGGTTTCTTGGATCGTGAGATTGCGAATTGCCGCGCGATGGGCACCGCTGACGATACCCGGACCTGCCCCTGTAATGATGCACACGCTGGGCTCGATACCGATCAGATGCAGCCCTTCTTGAAGCGTTACATTCTCTGTATAGGTGCCCGGGAGCACGGCCAGCGTGGCCGGGTGCGATGCGTCCACTCCCATCTGGCTGATGGCATACATGATGGTACGCCACGGGAGCAGGGCCGTACCGTGGTCGAGCTGGTCCGCCCCACTGGGAGATACGTAGAACGTGGGCCGCGGACTATCGGCATTCCGCGGATTGGAGCGAAGGCTGAACTCTTCGACATTGGATAAACCGTCCAAGTCCGCGTCGGCGCGGCCATCGGCGGGGTTAAGTGGGTTGAGCCGATATAACACTTCGAAACCATCCGGCATGCCGTCGCCATCCGAGTCGGGCTTCGAAGAGATGGTCCCCAGGTTATTGCGCTCGTCGCCGTCCTCCAACCCGTCGTGGTCCGAATCGGCCTCCCGTCCGTCCGTCGTACCGTCTTCGGCCTCCTCACCGTCGGTAAGCCCGTCGTCGTCGCTGTCGGTATCCACGGGGTTGGTGCCGTAATCCGCTTCGTCTCCGTCGGAGACGCCATCCCCATCCGAATCGGTTACATGGGGATTCGCCCCGGCGAGAATCTCCGCACCGTCATTCAATCCATCGCCATCCGTGTCCTCATTGAGAGGATCGGTGTCGTAAACAAAGAGCTCCTCGTAGTCGGTCAGGCCGTCGCCGTCAGTGTCGGGATCATCAGGATTGGTGCCATAAACATTCACCTCTTGTGGGTCGGTCAGACCCTCGCCATCAGTATCCATCGCCAGCGGATCGCTGCCGTGTATCTGGACTTCCGCTCCGTCGGTCAACCCGTCGTTGTCGGAATCCGGGTCCAATGGATTCGTCCCTTCCGACAGAACCTCCTCCCCATCGCTCAAACCGTCACCGTCCGAGTCCCGGACCTTCGGGTTTGTGCCGCGTTGAATTTCCGCGCCGTCGTTCAAGCCATCGCCATCGGTATCGTTGTCCCTCGGGTCGGTGGTATACGTGGTGACTTCTTCGCCGTCGTTTAAGCCGTCACCGTCGGTATCGGCAATCGTCGGATTGGTGCCGACAAACTTCACTTCGATGCCATCGGTGAGACCGTCGTTATCGGTGTCAGTATCAACGGGACTGGTCCCATAATTGTTTGCCTCATCGCCGTCCAGCAGACTGTCGTGGTCTGAATCGGTGTCGTTGGGGTTGGCATCGAGAGCTATTTCGGCCCCATCATTCAATCCGTCGTGGTCCGTGTCGGGGTCCTTGGGATCGGTCAGATAAAGCGTAACTTCGTCGCCGTCCGTCAGGCCGTCATTATCGTCATCAACATCCAATGGGTCCGTATTGTAGGTATTGATCTCTTGGCCATCGGTAAGCCCGTCGCCGTCGCTGTCGGGGTTGATCGGGTTCGTTCCGGTGGATGAAGTCTCTTCACCGTCGCTAATTCCGTCGCCATCCGAATCGGGATCATTGGGAAGGGTGCCAAGAGCAACCTCCTCGTTGTCCTTCAGACCGTCGCCATCGGTATCTTCCTTGGTGGGATCACTCGAGTACGTGTTTACCTCTTCACCATCAGTCAACGTATCACTATCGGTGTCCGGATTATTGGGGTCGCTGTTCGAGATATTGACTTCATTGCCGTCGTTAAGCCCATCGTTGTCCGAGTCGGCATCCAACGGGTCCGTACTCGTGCTCACAATCTCATCGAGATCGCTCAGGCCGTCGCCGTCGCTGTCCGGGTCCAGAAAGTTCGGGATGCTATCCCCGTCCGGATCACCGGTGCCCTCGACTTGATCCGATCGGGTATCCCCGTCGCTGTCGTCATCGAGATAGTTAGGCGCTTCGTCCGAATCCGGATCGCCTTCGCCTTCCGTTGCGTCGGGAATCCCGTCGCCATCACTATCGAAGTCCACAAAGTTGGGAATGCCGTCGCCGTCCGGATCGCCGACGCCTTCTACAAGATCCAGTATCCCATCGCCGTCACTGTCATCATCGAGGTAGTTAGGAACTAGGTCGCCGTCCGGGTCGCTAAGTCCTTCCAGATCGGGTATCCCGTCCCCGTCACTGTCGTCATCAAGAAAATTCGGAATCGAGTCGGAATCAGGGTCGCCGCTACCTTCAACCGCATCGGGAAGACCGTCACTATCGCTATCCAAATCCAGAAGATTGGGAAAACCATCATTGTCGCTGTCCGCGATGCCTTCGATGTTGTCGGCAATACCATCGCCATCACTGTCAACAATGGTCCCATCGGTCAAGGTCACAATTTTTGTGACAAACCCGTCCGAGGTATCCCCACCATAGGTAGACTGCAAGGCGCCGGCTAGCGGGAACCCCGCGCTAATCGGCGGTACGAGACTTTCGAAGGACCCAGTAGCGCCCGTGAGATAGGCATTGCCGAAGATATCCACGGCCACCGCCCGGCCTTGATCGGAGAAAGACCCCCCCAGAAACGTTGTGTAGACGAACGCCGTTGCGTCGGCTTGAACCCTGGCCACAAATACGTCCTCGACGCCGCCGAACGTCGCCTGTATGGGGTTCAGCAACGGAAACCCATCGTAGCCCGGAGTATCAGGGTTGTCATTCGACTGCGTAATACCTGTGACAATAACGTCTCCGGAGCCGGTTACGGCTATACCTTGGCCGCTATCAACAGCAAAACCGCCAAGGTACGTCGAATAAGAGAGTGTCAATAGACTGCCCGTGAGGTGTAACTTGGTGACAAACGCGTCGGTCACTCCACCGAAGGTAGATTGCAGCGCGGTGCCGATGGGAAAGCCCTCGTCTACGCTTGGGGTAAAAGGGTCATCCGCTGAGCTCGTCTCGCCCGTGACATAGGCATCCCCCGCTGAATCCACAGCGATGGCGGTACCGAAATCGGTACTGGTGCCACCCAAATACGTGGAATAGACCAGGTCGGACCCGTCGGGCAGGAAACCCGCCACGAACGCATCGGTAACGCCACCGTGCGTACTCTGTCGAGGATTCTTAAGCGGGAAGGCTTGACTCGAATCCGTGCTTCCCGTGATATAACAGCTTCCCAAGTCATCTACCGCGATACCCCGACCGGCATCGGCTGCCGACCCGCCGAAAAACGTGGAAAATGACAGCGTAACCGTCCCGCTATCCACCAGTTTGGTTACGAATCCATCGCCTGAACCCCGGTAGGTACCCTGGAAAGCGTTCACAATCGGGAATGGTGTTCCAACGGGTCCCGGCCCTGAGAACGTCTGCCCCGTCACGTACGCGGCTCCACTCGAATCCACGGCAATCGCGTTGGCAACATCCGTACTGATACCGCCGAGATAGGTCGAGTAAACCAGACTCGATCCGTCTGGACTCAGTTTGGCAACAAAGGCATCGGAACCGCCGCCAGTTATGCTTTGAAATGCCTTGACCACTGGAAAATCCGTAGATGACGTTGCGCCGGTAACATAGATCGCGCCGGTGGGATCCAGTGCGATGCCGAACGCAGTGTCACCCAGCGCGCCGCCAAGATAGGTCGAATACAGAATACTATCGCCATTCGGAGTAAGCTTGGTCACAAACACGTCGCTGCGACCGGCGTTGGAGGATTGGGGTGCGCCACTGACGGGAAAGTCTACGGACGTCGTGCTTCCAGCGACGTAAGCGTGCCCCGACGCGCTCACGGCGATGGCATTGCCCATGTCAATCTTGCTGCCGCCGTGTTACGTCGTGTACGCGAGGCCTATTACGGGGTCTATGGTCTTTGCGAGAGCCGATTCATTCGGTGCTACCTCGAACGCGACGCGGTTTGCTGGCAAGAGC
>JACQVH010000043.1 GCA_016209895.1 Candidatus Hydrogenedentota bacterium
ACCCTACACGACAATCTGATTACCAGCGACAACCGCACCTGGAACGTCGGCAAGGACATTGCACCGGGTGAGACGGTATCGGTGACGCTCTCGCCGGATGGCGCGGGCTGGTCTCCGCATAACGAGGTCATCACCGGCCTTTCGATTGTCAGGGAAGCGCACTTGGCGGCGGGGCGCGAATTCGACAGCCGCGACGCCCTGCGCCGGGGCGCCGTCATCTTTTCGTCGAGCACGGCCGGAACCGCCCCGTGCGCGCTCACTGTTAACGGCAGGCCTCGGCCGGAATCGGGTCGGAGGACGGTGCAAGCTATCGCGTACCTGGAGTCGGCGTCATGAGCACAGCCATCAGTATCCAACAGCTTTCCAAACGCTTCGGGAAAACCCAGGCGCTGAATAACCTCACCTTCGACGTCGAAGACGGCGACATCTTCGGGTTTCTCGGTCCCAACGGCGCCGGCAAAACCACTACGATGCGGATTCTCGCGACGCTGTTGCGTCCGGATTCGGGCCGCGCGAGCATCCTGGGTCACGACGTCATCTTGAACGCGAGCGCGGTCCGCCCGATCATCGGCTACATGCCTGACATCACCGGCGCGTATCGGGATATGATCGTGAGCGAATACCTCGAGTTCTTCTCGGCGGCCTATCGGTTTTCGTTGGCGGACAGGAGTCGATTCGTATAAGACTGCATCGAACTGACCGTCCTCCAGGATAAGTGCGGCTTCCTGATCGAGGACCTCTCGCGCGGCATGCGCCAGCGCCTGGGCCTCGCCCGCTGCCTGATCCACGATCCCAAAGTGCTCATCCTCGACGAACCGGCCTCCGGCCTCGACCCGCGCGCCCGCATTGAAATACAGGAAGTGCTCAAGGAACTGGGCCGCATGGGCAAGACCATCCTGATCTCGTCGCACATCCTCTCCGAGTTGCGCAACCTCTGCAATAAGATCGCGATCATTGACCGCGGCGCGCTCATTTACGGCGGCACTATTCAAGAAGCCCTCAACCGCGCCCGCACGGCGCGACGGCTCGAAATCCGCCTTGTAGACCGCTCCGAACTGGGCTGCGACATGCTCTCGAAACGGCCGGAGATTCGCGGCGCCCGCCTTGAAGACGGCCGGCTCGTGGTGGAATTGCAGGAAGGCGTCGAGGATTTCAGTTTTGTGGCGGACGCCCTGGTTCATGCCGGTCTCCGCATCCTCACCATCAAGGAAGAAGAGATACTACTCGAGGACGCGTTCCTAGTACTCACCGACAACGAGTCGGAACCCGTCAGCCAAGTCAAATAGGCCCGGTAAGACCCATAGGACCTATTTGCTTGGCGATGAGCCCCATCCGCAATCTGCAATTCCAAATTCACAATCGCCTCGAATTGCCGTTGGTCAATCTTGAATTGACCCGTCTCGCTAAGCAGCCGCGCACCTACCTGGTTCGCTTACTCGTCATTGGCGGCATGTTAATCGTCCTGCTGATCATGTTGGGGTTCGGCGGCTTGACCACGACTAACGTCACGGCCGCGGGCGAGACTATGGCGCGATGCGCCACGCTGTTCCAGTTCCTCGTCGTCTTTCTTTACATCCCGATTTTGACCGGTCCGATGATTGCCACGGAGAAACAGGAGAATACACTGGCCCTGTTGCTCTTGGCCGATTTTCGCGGACGACACGTCTTCCTGGCTAAGTTCCTGGCGGCGTTTTTGCAGGCAGAACTACTCGTCCTCAGCACGCTGCCGATGCTGGCGTTTGCGACGTTCCTCGGTGGCGTGTCCATGGAGGATGTCGCATTCCGCACGGCGACCTTTTCCTTGTTTGCCGCGACTGCTTGCACGCTGGGTCTCGCTTGCTCGACCGTTGCGAGGAGCCCGCGCAATGCGCAACTGCGGGCCTTGCTAGCGTCTTCGATTTGGATACTGGTTCCCTTTCTGTTTGATGTCTATTTCGACTCGTCGGGAGTTTTGGAAATCAACACGAGTCCGCTCTGCATTCTCTTCGGCTCCCCGGGCGACTATGGGATGGTTTCCTGGTTGATAATCCTTCTTACTGCGATGTTGCTTTTCGTTTTTTGCACGGTGCGAACTATCGTTCTCTTGCCCCGATTCGCGTACGGTAATCCGGTGGATGTCGAGCGACGCGCTCCTTCGCGACGGGTGTCGGAATGGGACCTGTTCAGCGCGGTGCCCATCGAAAAACTCTTTCTCGTGACCTCGCTCGGATATCGTTCATTCCGTCCTCCGGTTGTTCGAAACTTATTCATCGGGGGTCTGATGGCGGTGGTGGCGTCGGCCCTGAGTGTGGCGGGTTGGCCGGTTTTGATGGCCTTCCTCTCGTACACGATCGCTCGTTCCGTTGTTTGGTTGCGGCAGCAACCGCTTTTTGAGGATCTGCTGCTCAGTCGTGTCGAGGATCGTCATCTTGGGAAGGCCTACCTGGACCTGTTTCTGAGCCACATCCGGGTATACGCGCTGCCCCTGATTCCGTGTGGCGTGATTCTGCAATGGAATGTTTGGAGAATCTCCTCGAGCTATCGTGGAACGATGCACGACGACCGCCTGTTTTGGTTTTTTCTCATGACCTTTGCTCTTCTTCTTGCGCACCTGTTCGTAACCGTCGTGGTCGGCGGTTACTTCGCGCTCCAGGACCGGACCAGGTTCGCCGGACTACGCGTTTCCCTGTTAAGTTCATTTCTCTTGTTGCTCCTCTGGTTCGGCCCGGCGGTGTTGTTGGAGTGGCATCTGGACTGGGTGTCCTTGTACAACCTGGCGCTCACGCAGCCCGACCGCGCCCATGCGATCGTTCGTTGGACGTACATCGGTAGCTTTGCCGTGGCCATGCTGCTCTTCACCGTACCCGCAATATTCCTTACGCGTGCCGGTCATCGCGACCTTAAAGCCAATTTCCGGCTGCTTGCCACGGGCGGCACCTCTCGGACCTTCGAGCGATTGACTGGAATCGTCGCAAAGGCCAGTCCGGGGGCCCGGAACCGGGGTGGGTGAGCGTAAGTGCTTGGCGTGCAAGGGGAGAGGGTGGGGCAGGACCGGTATTTGGTGTGAAAAAGCGGACAAAATCGGTAAAAAACGGGACATTTTTGGTAAAAATTGGTAAAAATTGGTAAAAAAGCGAACCAAATCGGTACAAAAACGGGATACATTTTTGTAGGAATTG
>JACQVH010000034.1 GCA_016209895.1 Candidatus Hydrogenedentota bacterium
ACGCCGCGCACCGGCGAGGCCAGACGCCCCTTTTTAATCAATAGTCCCGCGGCCCCGACGCTGAACTCGCCGGATATAGGGTCGGCGGTGTGAGCACCGAGAATCTCGGTGACAAAGAATCCGTCACCCGCGCGGTCGAGAAGCTGCGCTTGCGTGAGTGTACCCGGTTCGAGATAGAAGTTGGTAGCGCCGACATCCGGTTGTGAACGAAAACTTCCGCGTCCGGCGTTCGCCGTAGTCTGCTCACCCATTTTGTGGGCGGTGTAGCTGTTTTGCAGGAAACCGCGCAGCGTTCCGTCTTGCACCAGGACGGTGGAGGAAGCGCTAACCCCTTCGCCATCGAACGGGGCCCGATTTATACCAAGTTCAAAATCGTTTTGATCGGCAAGGGTCACGCAAGGAGCGGCTATACTCTCGCCCACGCGTTCGACAAAAAGTGATTTTCCCTTGAGCACATGATTCGCCATCAGGGCCGGTCCGATGATTCCGAGAAACTGCATGGTCACGAGGTTGTCCAGGACGACGGGCATCGTCCCGGTTGCACACGGTTTTCCGCCCAGGAGTCGCGTGGCATGATTGGCGCAGTCGGCGGCGACTTTATCCCGCTGAAGTTGGTTGAACTTGCGCGCAAAGTCGAACTCCCAGCCCATCTCCGAGTCCACTCCACTCTCCGCCGCTACCGCCGCAACGGAACAAGTGCAGTAGCTATTACGATACCAACGGCACAGGCCGTATGTGTTGGCGATAGTCACTTCAAAGGAACCATCTGAGTACGCGGCACGTTCGACCTGACTGACGCGGGTGTCTGCGGCCAGGGTTTTGGCTTCCAGCTCTCGCGCAAGACTGATCTTGTCCGCAACAGAAACGCGGGCGAAATCCTCTTCGGTCCAATTATCGTCGGAAGCACATGCGTCTTGGGGAAGCCCACTGTGCGGGTCGGGATCATTCGCCAGAGCGTTTTGCCATGCGGCATTAACCACGCGTTCCGAGCCCTCCGTAAGTTCAGCGGCGTAGGCGAACCCGGTGCGCTTGTCTTGGGTCAGAACACGAACGCCAAGGCCGACGCTCTCGGCCTGGGACAGGGTTTCGACCTCGCCTTTTGCCACCTCGACACTGAACTCGACTTCGCGCGATATGAAAACTTCGGCTTCGGCCGCGCCGAGGCGGCGCGCCGCGTCCAAAATCTGCGCCACCACTCCGTTGTTTACGTGCGGCATGACGCACCTTTCGTCTTGGTGGCATCCACCAGGGACTGGACGAATTTGCCGACCTTCGGGACCCAGCCGGGGTTGTTTCCGATCTCCCCGATCAGACGGACAATGGCGCTACCCACGATCACGCCGTCGGCGTAGCCGGCGACTTCGGCCGCCTGGTCGGGCGTGGAAATGCCAAAACCTACCGCCACCGGCGTGTCGGTATGCTGCTTGATTCGCTGTACCATCGCGCGAACCGTCTGTTCGACTTCGCGACGTTCGCCGGTGACGCCGGTCCGTGACACGTAGTACACGAAACCCGAACAGTGCCGCGCGATCAACTCGATCCGGGCGTTCGTGCTGGTGGGTGAAATCAGGAAAATCGTGGCAATTCCACGTGCATCCAGCAGACGTTTGTATTCCTGCGACTCTTCAGGGGGCAGGTCTACACATAGCACGCCGTCCACACCGGCCGCGGCCGCCTCTTCGGCGAATTGTTCCAGACCATAGGCAAGTACCGGGTTAAAATACGTGAACAACACGAGCGGAACCTGGCAACGCCTCCGCACGTTCTTCACCATCGCAACTACGTCGTGTAAGGACACGTTGTGTTGAAGCGCGCGTTGGGCCGCTTCCTGATTCACGACGCCGTCCGCCACGGGATCGGAGAACGGTACGCCCAACTCGATTATGTCTGCGCCGACGCGTTCCAACTCGAGGATCAGTTGGGCGGTGGCGTCCAGGGTGGGGTCGCCCGCCGTGATATACGGAATGAATGCCGGCGTAGAACTCGTCGCGAGGCGCTGAAAACGTTCTTGAATACGGTTCACGGCTGCTCTTCCTCGCGCAGTATGAAGCGCGCCGCCTGTTGCACATCTTTATCGCCTCGACCCGACATGTTGATGACAACGATGTTGTCTTTGGGGAGTTTCGGGACCAATTCGCAGGCATGTGCGACCGCGTGCGCGCTTTCGAGCGCCGGAATTATGCCTTCAAGCTTGCTGGTCAACTGGAACGCGTCCAGCGCCTGCTGGTCTGTGGCGTACGTATACTCGATACGGCCGGTTTCGTGGAGATACGCGTGTTCCGGACCGACGCTCGGATAATCGAGGCCCGCTGAAACGCTGTGCGTGCCGCGAATCTGCCCGTTCTCGTCCTGCAGCACATAGCTCATCGAGCCGTGAAGCGTTCCGAGCTTGCCGCCGAAAAAGCGCGCGGCGTGTTTGCCGCTGTCAATGCCCAGTCCGCCGGCCTCGACGCCGATCATGCGAATCCGGTTTTCGGACAAGAAGTCAAAGAACAGGCCAATGGAATTGCTGCCGCCGCCGACGCAAGCCAGGAGCACGTCCGGCAGTCGGCCTTCCTTCTCCAGAATTTGACGGCGTGTCTCTTGCCCGATGATTCGCTGGAAATCCCGGCAAATCAACGGGAACGGGTGCGGACCTTGCACGGTACCCATTAGATAGTGCGTGTGCCGGACGTTGGTCACCCAGTCGCGGAGACCTTCGTTGATAGCGTCCTTCAACGTCTGTGTACCGGAAGCAACTGGAATCACCCGTGCGCCCAGTAGGCGCATGCGGAACACGTTGAGCTTTTGGCGTTCCATATCCTCGACGCCCATATAGATGTCGCAGTCCATACCGAGGAGGGCCGCGGCCGTCGCGGTGGCGACCCCGTGCTGCCCCGCGCCGGTCTCGGCGATGACGCGCGATTTTCCCATGCGCTGGGCAAGCAGCGCCTGGCCAAGGGCATTGTTAATTTTGTGCGCGCCGGTATGGGCGAGGTCCTCTCGTTTGAAGTAAACTTTGGCCCCGCCCAGATGGTCGGTGAGTCGTTGAGCAAGATAGAGCGGCGTGGGTCTTCCAATGTAGTCGGCCTGGTATCTGGCCAGGGTCTCGTGAAACGCCGCGTCCTTCTGCGCGGCGCGGTAGGCGGCCTCGAGTTCATCCAACGCCGTCATCAACGTTTCGGGGATATACTTTCCCCCGTACGTGCCGTACCGGCCCCGACTATCCGGGTATGGATGACTTTGCGTTGCGGATAAAGATTCGAATTCGTTCATGGTCTTTCTTGCCCGGGGCACTTTCGACCCCGCCGGCGGTATCTACCGCGTAAGGACGCACCTGTCGCACGGCCTCGGCAACATTTTCCGGGGTCAGGCCGCCCGCCAGGATGAGAGGCCGACCGAGGGCCGACGCGCGCTTCGCCACTTCCCAATTGAACGTATGACCGGTACCGCCCCGCATTTCCGGCACCGCCGCGTCCAACAGGAATGCGGCGGTAGGATACACAAGCATCGCCTCCGGTTGGAAGCCCTCGGCCACTCGGAAGACTTTGATGGCTCGCGCCGCAATGTCTGCACAATATTCCGGCGATTCCTCACCATGCAGTTGGACGCGGTCGAGAAACTCTAAATAACGCCGGACCTCCTCCGATGGGGCATTGACACAGACCGCGACCTTCAACACAAACGGCGGGAGCTTTTCCACGATCCGCCAGGCGTCGTCCGGAGCGATGTAGCGGTTTCGTTTCCTCGCTTCCGGCGCGAAGTTAAATCCCAGGGCGTCAGCTCCCGCGTCACAAGCCGCCAACGCGTCATCCAGATTGGTGATGCCGCAAATCTTAACTTTCGTGGACACCAAACAGTTCCTGGATTTTCTCGACAATATTCTGGCTGGTCATTAAGGCTTCACCGACCAAAATAGCGTCCACGCCGCCATCTTCGAGGCGACGCACATGTTCGCGGGTATGAATGCCACTCTCGCTGACCAGGACATTGCCGCCGGGCACCATCTTCTTCAGTTCGAGCGTGGTATTGATGTCCACTTTGAAAGTGGTCAAATCGCGGTTGTTGATTCCGACAATATGCGCACCGGCAAACAGTGCGCGCTCGATTTCGGCGGCATCGTGGGTCTCTACCACCGTGGCCATGCCCAAGTCTGAGGAAAGCTCCAGATAGTCCTTCAATTGCGGGTCTGACAGAATGCGCACGATGAGCAATATGGCATCCGCGCCGACGGCTCGCGCTTCGTGAATCTGGTATTCATCTACAATGAACTCTTTCTGAAGGCACGGCAACTTTACGGCTCGGCGCACTTCGGTTAAATCTTCGAAAGCACCCTGAAAATACTTCGCATCTGTGAGGATGGAAATTGCCCGTGCGCCTGCCTGTTCATATAGCCCCGCGATGTCCACGGCTACCGCGTCTTCCATCAGCGGACCCTTGACCGGCGAACGCCGCTTGATTTCCGCGATCAGGCTGATACCTTCCCGGCGCAGGGCCGCGCGAAAATCCCGCGCCGGCCCAAACTGGTCAAGGGATTCCTGCAACCGGGCCACGGGTGCCATGCTTTTCCGGGCGCGGACTTCTTCGCGCTTGTAGGCACAAATTTCGTCAAGAATCATGAGAACGCTTCACCAACGCGTCCAGCTTATCGCGAGCCGCGCCGGAATCTATCGAGCGCCGCGCCATTTCTACCCCTTCTTTCCAATCCGATGCCCGCTCACCAACGAGAAGCGCCGCCGCCGCGTTCAGCAAGACTACGTCGCGACGCGGTCCGGATTCGCCCTCGAGGACCGCTCGGAGCATTCTCGCGTTACTCGTCGCATCGCCGCCCCGCAACGCTTCTTTGGCGGCGCGCGGCAGTCTGACGTGCTCCGGAGTAATCTCCGAGACTCGCACCTGGCCCTTGCTCGCTTCCGCCACTCGCGTCGGACCCCCGAGTGTCAACTCGCTCAGACCGTCTGAACCGCTGACAACCATGGCCCGAGCAATACCCAAGTTTGCGAGCACTCGTGCCAGTGGCTCCGTGAGCCGGGCATCGAACACGCCCACAACTTGTCCCGTCACCGGGGCCGGATTGGTCAACGGTCCCAGAATATTAAACACTGTGCGGAGTCTCAGTTCCTGTCGGACCGGTGCCACATACTTCATGGCCGCGTGCAATTTCCGCGCGAATAGAAACCCGATACCGATGGAATCTAAGCTGTTCCCAACCACTTCTGCTGACGCGTCTATGTTTACGCCTAGCGCCTCCAGAACGTCCGCACTTCCGCACTTTCGAGTAGCGCCGCGATTCCCGTGCTTTGCCACGGCCAAATCTGCCCCCGCCGCGACGAAGGCCGCAGTAGTCGAGATATTGAACGAGTCGGAGCGGTCACCGCCGGTACTGCAGGTATCCACCAACGGGCGGCGGGAAGTGTGAACCGGCGTGGCCAGTTGGCGCATCGTTTCCGCAAAGCCGGTGATCTCCTCGATCGTTTCACCTTTCATGCGCAGACCGATCAAAAAGGCGCTCATCAAGGCTGCGGACACCTCTCCCGACATCAGCACGCGCATAGCGTGAGCCGCCTGCTCGCGGGTGAGGTCTCTCTTTTCGGCCAGAATGGCGATTAGCTCTTGAATCATGGACGGCGGAATCTAGCAATGAGTGAATTCACATGTCAAGAATCGTCGCGTCATCCTGGACGGAACAATGTACTCGTTTGGGGAATCTTCCGCCCATCACAAATGGCGCCACGGAAGGGGTCTCACTTCTTTGCGGCCCAGCGTATTGCGCTGAGGACCAGTTGGCGATAGTGAGGATTCGTGTAGGCGGTGTGGTCGTGGCCGAGTTGGATGTATGCCACGTGCGCCTTACCATAATTGTGCGCCCAGCCAATCACCGGCCCACTCTTCGGATGCTGCACACGCAACAAAGGAGTCACTTCGGGGCGGACATAAAATAGGCCGTACGTCTCATCTTGAATCTCAAAATTACTCATGCCTTTTGTGATCGGATGATTTGGGTCCACTACCTCGACTGTGAAACGTTGATCATGGTCATAGGTGCTCGGCTCTCGCTCCTCGCCGCCTTCTTTCATCTTCTCCATGTAGTATCGTCCGCCCAGAATTTGTAAGAATTCCGGCCACTTCTGGTAGTTTGCCAAACAGTGATGTAGACCGACCAGGCCCTTGCCTTCTTCCCTCAGTACTCGGGCCAAGTTTGTCTTTTGTTCCTCGGTGATGTCCTGTACAAAATCGTAGAGTACGATGACGTCGTAGTCTTTAACGGCCGCCGTCGTGTAATGCTTATTCGCCTCCGGTTGAACAATTTCCTTCCACGATATCCCAGGCATGGCCGAGAACATTTCGAAAAAGGGTTGCCGCTCAAAGTCGTGTCCGCCGGTGATCAACAGCACGCGCACCGGTTCTGCAGATTGGGCTGCCGGTTCCTCCGAATCCTTGGATGCTGCCGCACTCAACGTCGTCGAAACCAAACAGAGCCCCATCATTGCTATCATATGGTAAACCTTTCGATACCGTGCGATTTGCGATAGACGCCTTATCGTACCCTTTTCGTTTTAGAGATGCCACTCGTGCGCAAGTCTCGTGTTGACACGGGATTGCAACCTTTCGGAGAATCCAGGCATAATACCGGTGTTTCCATAGGTCTTTGCCGGCGGGATGCAGGAACCCAAAGACCTCTTTTCGACAATTCATGAACCAACGTGAAGGAGTCCAGCCAGGTGAGATGGAGTTTGCTTTGTGGTCCGTTGCTGTTCATCGTCGTATGTGCTCTGATCGTCCCGGCTTTCTCCCAGGAACCCGCACCGGCGCCTGCTGCCGAAGCGCCCGCGGCGAGTCCCGCGCCGCAGACACCCCCTGCACCGGAGCAAGCGGCAGCGGTAGGTAGCGTTCCCGGACCACTCGCGAAGTTGACCCTCTGGGAGATGATGAAGCGCGGGGGTCCGATCATGATTATCATCTATGCGTTGAGCGTAATTACCGTTATCCTGGCGCTCTATTTTCTGCTCACGGTAACACCCGGCCGCGAGGTACCGTCCAACTTTACGAAGCGCATCCACGCGGCAGTGCGCGGCGGCGACCTGCGTAGCGCGTACCAGATGTGCGAAGGCCGGGACGAGTTCATTGCCAACGTCATGCGCGCGGGGCTTAAGATGTCCGGGCACGACCGTTACGTCATTCAAGATGCGATGGAGAGTGAAGGCGAGCGGGGGGCCACGGCGCTGTGGCAGAAGATATCCTATCTTAATAACATTGGGATTATTGCGCCGTTGTTGGGCCTGCTTGGCACGGTAACGGGTATGATTCAAGCGTTTGGCGCGATCGCTCTCGATAGTTCGCAGGTAAAAGGACTGACGATGGCGTACGGCGTGGCGCAAGCCATGATCACCACGGCGGGAGGCCTAATACTGGCCATCCCAACGCTGGTGGTTTATTACTATCTTCGCGGCCGGGTGATCAAGATCATTGCCGAGGTCGAAGCCCAAGCCAGCGAAATCGTGGAACTGCTTTCAAGGAGTAGGAGTGCATGACATTCGGCCGACGTCCACTTCAAGCGTCCGAAGAAATTCAGATGGCCCCGTTGATTGACATCGTGTTCATTACGCTGGTCTTTTTCATGACGACTTATGCTTATTCGACGTTGGAAAGCGAGATTGACATCGTCTTGCCGACGGCGAACACGGCGGTGCGATCGGAGCGCCTCCAGGGTGAAATCTATATCAATCTCAAGAATGACGGAAAGATCGTCTTGAACGACCGCGAGTTGACGATTCCGGAACTGCAGGAAGTTTTGAATCGTGTAGCGGAGTATTTTCCCGGGGGATCAGTGATCATTCGAGGAGACCGTCAAGCCGCTCTGGGCCAAGCCATAGCGATTCTGAACTGTTGCAAGAATGCCGACATCCCAAACGTTTCCTTCGCCGCCTTGAAGGAAGAACCGGAGCAGAAGCCGTAAGATGAAGCGGCTCGCCCTAGTCATAGTGGTAGCGGTTGGGACTTGGGCCGGAGCGGAAGAGCCGGATCAGGCCCAGATGGATTTTGCCAACGGGCTGTTTCAGCGCGGCCTGTTCAAGGAAGCGGTCGAAGAGTACCGGGCTTATCTGACGCAATTTCCCCAAGGTAAGTACGTGTCTACGGCACTCTATCGGCTGGGCGAAGCCGAGTACGCCGGCGGCAATCAATCGGGCGCTTTAGAGGCCTTTGATAAGCTTCTCGGCAGCCCGGATTTGGAATCTGCCGTTCAGCAACAAGCGTCCGCGCGCCGGGGCGAAGTGCTCTATCGGCTGAAGCGCTATGACGAGGCGCGCCCGGTCTTGGAACCATTGGCGGCGCCGGAACTACCGCCCGACGTTCGCGCTCGGGCCCTCTACTATCTGGGCAAGCTTCACTTCGACCAGAACAATCCGGCGGAAGCGCTCAACGCGCTTAAGCGTCTGGTGGACGAATTGCCGGAACATGCCTTGGCGCCGTATGCACGCTTTCAAGTAGGTTTTGTCTATTTGGCGCTCAATGATACGCAAAACGCCGCGATCGCCTTCGGAGAGGTGGCCAAGTCCGCCCCGGACGCTGAACTGCGCATGGAGAGCCGTTTCCGGGCGGCCGAAGCTTACGACAAGATCGGCTGGTACGATGCCGCCGCCGCCGCGTATGAACAACTGCGGCAGGAATTCCCCGACTCGGTCTACGCCGAGCGTGCCATGTACGGGCACGCATGGGCGTCGTATCATGCCGGCAAGGTCGAGAATGCGGCCGCACTCGCCGCGGAATTCCTGGCCAAGTATACGAATTCGGAGCGGACGGCGGGCGTCAAGTATCTGCAAGCCAATTGTCAGCAACAACAGAAGAAATATGCGGAGGCGCTGGAACTTTACCGCGCTATCGAAGCTCAATTTGCTACATCCGAATTTGCGTTGCGTGCTAAGTACAAGATCGCCTGGGCGCAGTACTTGAATGGCAACGTGCAGGAAGCGAAGACTGCGATCATGGAGTTCCTGGAGAAGCACAAGGACAGCGCCTGGGTTGGAGATGCCTCCTTTTTGCTAGGCTCGATTCTTGCCGCGGAGGGAAACTTCGAGGACGCGTACGAGGAGTTCCGCCTGGTAGCCGAGAAATATACCGC
>JACQVH010000038.1 GCA_016209895.1 Candidatus Hydrogenedentota bacterium
AGCCTGGACGGTGCGACCAATATCGACCTTGCCGCGGACGTGCTGATTCTCGGCGATGGGGACACAATTGTGCTCCTGACCGGCGGGGACGTTGCAGGCGACTTCAACCTGCGCATCGACGCTGGAGCGGGTGCTGTCACCCTCAATGACGGCGCTGCCGAGACCATCAACATCAACAACCTCACCGTCATCAGCACCGGCCAGACCAACATTGCCGGCCTTATTACCACCGACGAAGGAATGAGCTTCGCCGACGCCACGAACGTGGACATGACCACGAACGTGACTTTGACCAACACCGACAGCGGAACGGTGGACTTGACGGGCGGGGCAGTCGACGGGGCTGATTTCACTCTGACCATCAACGCCAATGCGACGAACGTTGCGTTGGATAACGTGGGTCAAAACGCGGCTCTTAGCACCATTGACATTAATGCC
Source organism: Candidatus Hydrogenedentota bacterium (assembly GCA_016209895.1). Taxonomy (GTDB): domain Bacteria; phylum Hydrogenedentota; class Hydrogenedentia; order Hydrogenedentales; family SLHB01; genus JACQVH01. The sequence goes on from JACQVH010000038.1 coordinate 439, forward strand.
ACTAGGACCACGACGCTCACCGGGGACATTACGACGAACAATGCGAGCGTGCTCTTTGACGGCGCGACCAACGTCGTGCTCGGCGCGGACGTGGCCATCAGCACTGGCGCTGGCGCGGGTAACATTGACTTCGCGGCTGGCGGCGGCACGAATTCGCTGTCCGGCAGCTTTGACCTGAACCTGACGGCCGGAACAGGCAACGTGGAACTGGATAACGCGGCAGGTGTCGCCAGCGTCACCGTGGTCTCAAGCAGCATCACCGACTTTGCCGGTCTGTTCAATACGACCGGGAATCTTGCCATCACCGCCGCGGACACGATCAGTGTAGACGCGGCAGGCCGGATCAACGCCGGCGGCACGGTCACTCTGACGGCCAACAGCGCGGCCGGAGCCGCCTTGATCACGCTTGATGGAAGCGTAAATGCGGTTGGCGCCATCACCTTGGATGCAGATTCGGGTGACGACAATGCGACGGTGGACGTGAATGCTGACGTGACCGCGGGTGGATTGCTGACTATCGACGCTGACACGACGGACGCGGGGGACGTTGCCCTTGTTGATATTGACGCGGACCTCGCGGGGAACCTGACGATCACTTCGGGAGACAACGTGAACATCGACGGCGACGTTACGGCTGACGGTTCGAATCCCATCACGATTACCGCGGACACCGATGCGGACGGCACAGGTAACGTCACTATCGGCGCGGCGGCTGAGAGCACGGTTTCGAGCGTAAACGGCGCTATCGCCATCACGGGAGAAAACGTGACGATTGGCGGAACTGTTGGCCAGGTATCGACCCTTGGCACGGGCACGATTACCATCAACGCGGATGCGGAAAACGACAATGCTGACGGCGACATCGTGATTGCCGCTGGTGGCCGCATCTCCGGAGGCGCCGCAGTCAACCTTGGCCAAACCACGGAGCCGGTAAACTTGACCATCGGAGGAAACGGAATTCAGTCTGCTGGCGATATCACGGCTGACGCTCGGAACATTGACGTGACCGCTGCGATTCAGAGCAGCGCTGGTGCAGTCAACCTGCAGGCCACAGTAGACGACGTGGATATTGATGCTGCCATTTCCGCTGGCACGACCATCACGCTCACCGCGGACACCGATGACATCACCGTTGACGGTGCCTTGTCAGCGGTTACTGGAGTGACGATCGCTGCTAACGCGGCGGGTGGAACGGTTTCCTTGGGTGCTGCTGGCGATATTTCGAACTCCTCCGGAACCGTTCAGGTTCAATCCGTCGGCGCCGGTGGTGCGATTACCATGGCTGACGGCGCTGTCATGAATGCTGGGACGGGTACCATTGATTTGGATGCCGACCAGAATATTGCGCTTGGCGGGTTGTTGACCTCCAACAACACGATTGCCGCGGTTGACGTTAACAGCGCTAACGGGGCTATCACTGACGCAGGCGATACCGACGTTGAAATCACCATCGTGAGCATCAATGGGCGTGCCACGCTGACCGCTGAGGACGGCATTGGCAGCGGGAATGCTCTGGAAACCGCCATTCCGAACCTGGCGGCCACGAATACGGATACGAACAACATCGAGATTGATAACACGGGTGACCTTGACGTTCAGGGCGCCGGTGTGGCCATTAACGCCGGCGGCGGCAATATCGTCATCAACGTCGCCAGTGATTTGACCGTCAGTGCGCCTGTGACGACGACGGCCGCAGGGGCTATCACGTTGACGGCTACTGACAGCATCGTCTTCCTGGCTGCTGGAGACGTGACGGCGCCTGGGGCAGGGGCTGTGACCATTACGGCTAACTCCGGCGGCGCTCAGGGCGAAGGAGGCGCGATTGTGATGGCCGACGGCACTGTGGTGAATGCAGGCACGGGCGTCATCGACCTCGACGCGGATGATGACATTGTCCTCGGCAGCATTACCACGGTTGGGGCTGCAATCACCATCGACTCGACCAGCGGGGGAGTTGTTGACGGCGGCGACACGAATGTTGACATCAATGCAGCGACTTCCGCGGTGACGATCAACACGATCACCGGGATAGGAGCGAATAACGCCATCGAGACCACGATTGATTCCCTGACCGCCACGAATACCCGGTCGGGTGACATCCAGATTCTTGAGACGAACGCCATCACCTTGAACGCAATCACTCAGGCGAACGCCATCAATCCGGGCGGAATCAGCATTGAGTCCGACACGGGCGGAATCACGGTTGCTGGAGCAATATCCGTCGCTGGAACCGGTTCGATTGATATCTTTGCCGACGGCGCTGCCGCGGGCGACTTGACGGTTAACAACACCGTCACCGCCACCAGTGGGAACGTCAGCCTGAGCGGCGATGACGACGTGGTCTTTGCCGCTGGCGGCGACGTGACCACGACTACCGGCAACATCGCTGTTACCGCGGACGTGGACGATGGCGGAGCGGCCTCTGGTGCGCTCACCATGGTCGATGGTACCGCCTTTAACGCCGGCTCGGGGACCATTACCCTTGCCGCGGACGAGAGCATTACGCTCGGCGGATTGACGACGACCAATGGCACCGATTCGGCCGTCGCCATCATCTCCGCGGAGGGCGACCTCCTCGATGGCGGTGACACGGATACCGATATCATTGCCGACTCTGCCGGAGCGGGTGTAACGATTCGCACTGTGACAGGCATTGGGAGTGCCAACGCCATCGAGACCCAGGTCAACTCGCTGGATATGGTGAATGCGACCAGCGGGAACATTGTGGTGACAGAATTGGCCGCCGGAGGCAACCTGGACATCAGCCGCGCCAGTCAGGAGACGGCTGGCAATATCACCATAATCACCGACGATGGCACGTTGACAGTGGTTGAGGATGAGGGTGGGGTCAGCGTTGCCGGCGCTGCGAATACCATCACTCTCACGGCCAATGACGCCGGCGCCAGCAACGACGACGATTTGGCCATCAATGCCGCGGTCACGGCTGTGAACGGGCAGGTGACCCTCACTTCGCAGACGAACGACGTTAACTTTGGAGTCGGCGGAGATGTGACGACCGCTTCTGGCATTATTCAGGTGAATGCCAACGGCACTGGCGGCCTCATCACGATGGCCGACGGAGCCATTCTTGACGCGGGTGACGACCAGATTGACCTGAATGCGGATAGTGACATTACGCTTGGCAGCTTGACGACGACGAATGCTGCTGACAACGCGATCACCATCACCAGCGTCACGGGAGCAATTGTTGACGGCGGCGATACGGATGTTGACATCGTTGCCAACTCGGCCGGCGCCATCGTGGATATCGACGCAGTGCTGGGCGTCGGTAACGGGAATGAGATCGAGACAACTATAGCCGCGGTTGAGGTCAACAATGCGACCGCCGGAAACATCGAACTTAACGAAACGGACGGCTTGTTGATCCGTAACATCACCCAGGCCACGGCTGGCTCCATCAGCGTCACCACGGCCGGAGCGACCACCGTCGTAGCCGCTCTTGCCGGCGTCACGGCTGCCGGGGCAGGGGACACCATCACCATTGACGTGTTCGGCGATGCGAGCCTGACGATCAGTTCGGTGGTGACGTCGAACGCGGGCGCGATTGCCTTGCTTGCCGACAACGACGTGCTGCTGGACAACGCGGGGTCTGACATCACTTCGGCGGGCGGCAATATCATCGTCGTCGCAGATGCTGACGAGGACGCCAACGGGGCAGGCGGCGCTATCACGATGGTTGACCTGTCCGTGATCAATGCGGCTGGTGGAACCATCACACTGAGCGCCGACGAAAACATCACCCTCGGCAGCTTGGTCTCTACCAACGCTACGGCCGGCGCCGTTTCCATCACCTCGAACAACGGCGGCATCTTGGACGCTGGGGATACGGACGTGGATATCGTGGCGAACACTGCCGGAGCGCTCACCACTATCGTCTCGGCGAACGGCATTGGTGTGGCCAACGGCATCGAAACCACTGTAGACACCATTGATGTCCAAAACACGCTTGCCGGCAATATCGACATCAATGAGACGAACGCCATCAACGTGAACCGATTGGCGCAGGTGAATCAGTTCAACGCCGGGAATATCGACCTGACGACGACTGCCGGCACGATTATTGTTGTTGCGAACCAGCTTGGAGTGAGCGCGGAGGGCGCCGGGAACCTCATCCTCAATGCCCAAGGCGCTGGAAGCGACGTTGACGTGAATGATACGATTACGAGCTTCACGGGGACGATTACGCTCACGGGAGCGGATGCCGTGACCATGAGCGCGGCCGCTGATATCACCTCGACCAGCGGGAACGTGGCGATTACTGCCACGGCCGGCGTCATGACCATGGCCGACTCGGGAACGGATTCGAGCACTATCGATTCCGGAACTGGCACGGTCACGATTAACGCGAACGGCACTGTGACCCTCGGCGGACTAATCAGCGCCAATAATACCGCGGCCGCCGTGACGGTCACCAGCACTACGGGAAGCATCGTTGAGGCTGGGGACGTGCAGCGCGAGATCACGATTACCAGCGCTGACGGTCGAGCGGTTCTCACTGCAGCGGCTGCTGCGCAGACCATCGGCACCACTGCGAACGCGCTCGAGACTGCGATTCCTGAACTGGACGCCACCGCGGGTGATGACATCAGCATTTTCAATACTGGAAACCTGGAAATCACGGGCGCGGGGGTGGACTCCACCACTGGCCAGATTGATATAACGGTGGCGAGCGATCTGACCGTGAATTCGCCGATTACGACCACGGGTGACGATATCAACCTGCTGGCTTCAGAGAACATCATTCTTGCAGCGGCGGGCGACGTGACCTCGAACGCGGCTGGTAACATCACGATCACAGCCAATAACGGCGGCCAGCCGGGCGAAGCTGGGGCCGTGTTTATGGCCGACGGGAACGTGGTTAATGCCGGCACTGGCGCGATCACGATCAATGCCGACGAAGACATTACCATCGGCAGCGTAACAACGGTTGGAGGATTGATCACCATCACGACGGTCCGAGGCGGAGTCATTGACGGTGGTGACACGAACGTGGACATTAACGCCGCCACCTCCGCGGTCACCATCACCGCGGTGACAGGAATCGGCGACGGCGACGATATCGAGACCACGATTGCGAGCCTGACTGCCACAAACAATCTGTCCGGAAATATCACTATTGATGAGACGGACGGGATTACCATCAACGGACTGACACAAGTTGATGACGGGGACATTGCCCTGAACGCCGGCGATACCATCACCATTCAGGGTCTTGGCATCACCGCCAGCGGCGATGGGGCGGTTGCAGTGACCATGGACGGCGCGGGTGCCTCCAACATTGTGGTGAATGCGAATATCACCACGCTCGGCTCCACCGGAGCCGTGACTTTGCTCAACCAGGGCGCCGCCGGTTCACAGGTCGATGTCAACAGTCCGGTGCTGGCCGGCGGCACCATCGCGGCCACGGCTCCGAACGTGATCATTGACGATACGCTCACTACCACTACCCTAGGCACCGCTTCGATTGACCTGCAGGGAACGACCAACCTGGATATCAATGCCAACCTGTCGAGCGCCGGCAGTGTGGATCTCGACAGTGACGCCAGTGACATCACGCTTGCGGCCGACATTCAGGCGGTCGGCGACGTTGATGTGAACGACGCTCTCGAAATCGACGCGGCCAACGTCAGTATTGAAAGTGACCTGTTCGATGTGACTTTTGACGCCGATGTCAGCGCGGACGTGAATACCCGGAACCTGACGGTGGAAGCTCTGGACGGGACAGTCACTTTCTCGGCCACGGTCGGCGGCGGCGTCAATCCGGGCAGTCTCACGGCCTCGGCAGAAAATATTCGGTTGGCAGCTAACGTCAGTGTCGACGGTGCTGTGGCGCTCACCGGTGAAGTGTTCCTTACCGGCAACGTCACCATCAATACCAGTGCTGCGGCTGCGGGCGGGACCGTCACCGTCATTGGCAATGTAACGGGTGACCAGAACTTCGATATTACCGCCGCCACCTTCGCCGTGGATATCGACGGCATCGACACCAACAGCCTTGATATCGATACCACGGGAACGCTTACACTTGGCGGTGACATCTTCGCCGATGACGATATCAGTCTCGATGGTGCCACGGACATCGTCCTGCTTACGGACGTGTTGATGCTCGGTGACGGCAGCACGATTGTCGACCTTAGCGGCAACAGCGTGCAGGGCGACTTCGACCTGGAAATCGATGCGGGTAACGGCGCCGTGACGCTCAACGATGTCGTTGACGGGCTGATCAACCTGAACAGTATCAAAGTGACCTCGACCGGTCAGACAAACGTCGCCGGCACGATCACCACCGACGAAGGTCAGGACTTCGGCAACGCTACGAACGTGGATCTGACCACGAACCTCACGCTAAACAACACGGACAGTGGCACGATTGACCTGACCGGCGGCGCGGTGGACGCCGCGGGCTTCTCGCTGACCGTCAATGCCAATGCGACGAACGTTGCGCTGGCTAACGTCGGCCAGAGCGCGGCCACCTTTGGGGTGATTGACGTGAACGCCACCGGGACAACGACGTTGACCGGTAACATCACCACGAACAACGCCAACGTACTGTTTGACGGCGCGAGCAACGTTGTGCTTGGGGCAGACGTAATCATCAACACCGGAGCCGGAGCTGGGAACATCGACTTCCTTGGTGTCGCTGGGGACACCACCGTCCTGAGCGGGGTCTTCAATCTGACGCTGACCGCCGGCACGGGCAACGTCGAGTTTGACAACATCAGCCAGTTGTCCAGCCTCGTGGTCGGTTCCAGCACGAATACGGTCTTCGGAGGCACGACGAACATGTCGGGTGCCATTGATGTCACTGCTTCTACGCTAATCGACGTGAACGGCGATACGACGACAACGGGCGCCGTCACGTTCGACTCGTCCAATGACATCAGTGTGGATGCCGGCCTTACCGCGGCGGGTGTCATTGACATGACGGCGACCGACGACATCAACATCAACGCTGACATTTCTGGCGGGGATGACCTGACGCTGACCGCGGATGGCGTTGACGGCGACATTACCATCAATACCGACGAGGTGACCGCAGCGGGTGATGGAAGCCTGGACGCCACCGATGACCTGACGGTGGACCTTTTGACATGGAGTAATGGCGGAGACCTTGATTTGACCAGCGGAGGATCGACCGCGGTGGACGTGACGGACCTCTGGTCCGTTGGCGGCGACTTGTCCGTTGACGCGGGCACGACGGCCATCTTGGGAGCGGGAGGAATCGGCACCATCGTCGTTGGGCAGGACTTTGACCTTACTGCCGCCGATGCGGTTGCCGTCACCGTTGACAACCGGGTGGAAACCGGAGGCCGCCTGACCTTGAATTCGGATGACGATACAGTCGACTTTACTGCGGGTTCGACTGATATCGGAGCATTCTTTGACATTACAGCGGACGGAGATGTCACTCTCATTGTCGACAATCGCCTGGAGACCGGCGGCGACCTGAGTATTGAAAACAGCGGCGCGGTGGACGTGACTGCTGAAACCCTCGACGTGGGTGAGGACTTTGGAATCGACGCTGACGACGATATCACGATTGATGTTGACGACCGGATTGCTACCGGCGCCGGCATGGATTTGGTATCCAATGGCGGGAATATCGACCTCACGGCGGATACCGTGGACGTGGGTGAAGTCATTTCCATGGAGGCTGATGGTGACGTGACGATTCTCGTCGATGACTTGTTCTCCTCCGGCGCGTTTACGACCATTGAGGCGGTCAACGGTTTGGTGGATTTCGAAGCGAACTCCGTTGACGTGCGAGATTTCATGGACATCACGGCGGATGAGTCAGTGGCCGTTGACGTTGAGGACCTTTGGTTCGTTGGTGGCGGCTTGTCCATTGATGCGGGCACGGACGCGATTCTGGGAGACGATGACTCGCTTGGCAGCGTCTTTGTCGGCGGGGACATGACGGTGCTGGCAAATGGCGCGATAACCGTGGACATTAGTGTCATGCTCGAAGTCAAGGACGACGCGACCTTTGGCGCCGAGGACTTCGACGCCGATACGATAGACTTCACGGCCGATTCGGTGGAGGTCGGAGAAGACCTGGACTTCTTTGCGGAAAATGACATCACCGTGGACGTTACTGGTCGGATGGCGGTAGGCACCGACCTGACCGTGGAGTCCTCAGACGCCTCCATCTTCCTTGACTCAGGCTCGATGGAAATCGGCGAGGACGTTTCCTTAACGGCGGACAACGGAGATATTGACCTCAATATCAATTCCTCATCCATGCACGTGCAGGGCGACTTTGACTTGACCGCGGACGGTGACGTTACCGTGACCGTGGAGAACGTGTTTGGCGTGGAAGGCGATGCCAGCATCACTTCGGATGACAGCACGGTGGACTTTGACGCCAACACCGTGGACGTGAAGGGCGACCTGGATATTGACGCGGAATTGAATCTCACCATGGATATTGCGCGGCAATTCGGGGTCGAGGGTGATGTCGACCTGGAATCCTTCTCCGGAGCGATCGACTTCGAGGCCCAGTCGGTGGACGTGGGCGCTGGGATAGACACCTTTGACGTCATTGCGGACGGCAACATCACCATGGACACCGAGTCCGAGTTCGAGGTCAGCGGTGACGTGTTTATCGACTCGGACACGGGGGCCGTGAGCTTTTTTGCCACCACTGTGGATATCGGCGGAATTCTGGAGGTCGAGGCGGAATTGGCTGTCGACTTTGAAGTGGATAATAGGCTCACCACCGGCGGAGAAACTGACATCACCAGCGAGACCGACAGCGTGAACGCGGACATCGGCTCCGTAGACATCGGTGAGGACCTTTTGATTGCGGCCGACGTCGACATTAGCTTGGTAATACGCGACGGCGGAAACATTGACGCGGATTTCGATCTGTTCGCCGACACGGGAAGCATCATCGCGGAGATCGACAACCTGACCGTGCGAGACGACGTGACGATGGACGCCGGCACGGACATCGATCTCGACATCTTCGACGGCATGGTGGTAGGATCCGACGTGGATATCACTGCTGATGATGACGTAGACATCGACGGCGACATCACGCTGGACAGCTTCGGCGATTTCAACGTCACCGCGGATGACGACGATGATGACGTTGGGGACATCAGCATTGCCCTCGACGATAGTTCCTCCATCACCACGGTGGATGGCGACGTGAATCTCGATGGCCAGAATGTCTTCTTAGGCTCGGATATTGGAGACGCCATCATCAACACCCTGGGCGTTGGAAGCGTGGATATTGTTGCTGATGAGGATTTCACCATGATCGGGGTTCTGAGCAGAATCGCGGCAGGCGGACCCGTCTCAGCTACGACCAACGATGGCACAATCACGATTGGAGGTCTGGGGATAGTCGCTGGTGGGGATATTACGCTGGATGCGACGGATGGCGATGTCCTCGTTCCGGACGACACTGCGGCTATCGTGTCCCAGGCGGGCAATATTGAAGTGATTGCCGACGCTGGGAATGCGGAGTTTAACGCCAACGTGATCGCCAACGGCCTGGACGGAGACGGCTCCATTGACATGAGCGGGGTGGATGGAGATATCCAGATTGATCGCAACCTGTCGTTTACCTCTCGCGGGACCATAAACCTCCGCAGCGATGAAGCGGCCGGCAGGCTCGTGGGCGACGCCGGGGACGGCACGGAAACGCTCTTCCTGGATACGGGCGACGTTGCGCCTGGCGCATCGGGTGCCTTTGACGGCGGTGATATCCGCCTTGGCAACGTCGGCGGGGATGATCAATTCGTGAATCTGGTATTGGGAACGAACGTTGACAACGATGATGTTCGCTTGTCGGGCGATATGCAGTTCGACGGAACGACGCCCGTTGCTTCCTTGGACGCCCGAAACGCTGGCCAAATCGTGTTGGAGACCAACGTTGCCGGCAATACGAACACTACCATCATTACCAATGGCGGCCACATCCTGTTCACCGGAACGCCGATTAACGCCGCCAATCCAGGCATTCAGACGCTGACCCTTAACTCCGGCAATGGCATCATTGACCTGGATCTCGTGGGGAGCAACAAGTTTGTCGGCGACCCGGCGGACCGGATCATCGAGATTCCCGGCAAGCCGCTGGGCGCGCTTGATATCACCGCCGGCCTGCTGCGGGTGAACGCGGATATCCGCACCGATAACGTCGTGGGCGGCGGAGGCGGTGACATCACGGTCGTGGCCGCCAACGGTATCAAGCTGGAGAATGACGCCCTGATTCTCAGCGACGGCAATCGTGACGGCGTGGGAGGCGACATCGATCTCGACCAGGCGGACATCAATGGTGCACGCAACCTCCGAATTGCCTCTGGCGACGGCAACATCAACCTGCGTGACGTGGGTCAGGGGACTCGGCTGAGCAGTCTGAGAGTGGACAGCACCGGAATCACTACGCTGGTTGCGAGTGAGATTTCAGCCTCGGGCGACGTTGACTTCAGCCGTGCAAACAATGTTGACCTTACCGGTGACCTGACAGTTGACAGCATTGACGGAAACATCCTCTTCACCGGCGGCGCGGTGGATGGAGCGGTCGATGTGACCTTCGAGGCGCTGAATGGATTGGTTGCGCTGGGTGACTTTGGCCAAAGCAACGAAACGCCCTTCACGAGCCTGACGATTGACTCGAGGGATACGGACTTCCGAGGCAATGGAGCGGTTACGGGTGATGTGACGCTTCGCTCCTCCGAGACCATCGATACGTTCGGCGTTATTGAGGTCTCTGACGCGGGCGACATTGTCATCCGTGTGGCTGATGCCGTGAACGGTCGCTTTGCCCTCTTCGGGGGGGCAGGCTTCCTGACGGACGGAGGCGACATCAATATCCGTGTGCCGTTCAACAATCTGAAGACCCGGGGCAACTTGTTCGGGCGCCAATCCGGCTTCGAGTTCTTCAACCTGCTTGGGTTGACTTCCTTCGATTTCGACGCAGAGGAAGCCTTCATTGGCCTGCTGACTGACATGCAGGTAAACGCTTTCGGCCTCTTCCCAGTGCTTCAGACCCCGTTGATCGATGCCAAGTCGCAGTGGAAGGACACGATTCTGCCTGGTTCGGCCATCAAGGCCGAAGAGAGTGAAATCATCTTCGAGGATGAGGAAGATGGTTGGAAGTAGACAGGCTGGATGGGCCTAATCCCCTAGATTTGGGTTCCAAGCATATAGCGAAAGCGGTTAGTTTTAGTAAATTAGCCGCTTTCGCAGGTTGTACCTTTTGTTCCTTTTTTAAGAGGATGTTCTTCCGATGTTTCGAAGCAATTTCAGATGGGTTCTTGCATCTCTGGCCGTTGCACCTTTGGCTTTTTGGACTGGCGTGGCATCAGCCGAGGCGAAGATTGGCGTCATTGACGTGTCGAAAGTCTTTGACGGGTATTCGAAGTCAAAGGCCGCAAACCAGCAACTCACTCAACAGCGACAACAGTCCGTGAATTACTTGAACGTCAAAATCAAGACGCTTAACGACCTGCGGGATTTGATGACTAAGGTGAATGAGGACCTTTCCAAGGAAGGGCTGGATGCCAAGCAGAAGGAGGACCTCGAAGGCAAACTGGAGGACAAGCGCACCCAGATAAACGTGGTCAGCCAGGAGATTAAGAACCAGGTTGAGCAGTCCAACAAGAGCCTGAATCAAGCGGCCAACGTTGTTCGCACTGAAATCCTGAAGGAAATCACTGAGGAAGTGAAAAAGGTAGCCACGGAGCAGAAGTTCGATTACGTCTTCGATGTCTCCGGCAGAAGCACGACGAACGTTCCTCCTCTGGTTTTCCACAGTTGCCCTAATGACCTGACGGAACTTGTCACCAAGCGGCTCAATGATGCTGCGGGGAAGGCCCCGGCCGCGGCGGCCCCGGCGGCCCCGGCGGCTCCGGCCCCGGCGGCTCCGGCTCCCGCCAAGTAAGCCTTTCTTCCAGACAGATTCCTGCTGAAAACAAGCATTAACTCAATAGGAGCCTGCATCGGCGGCAGAACGCTGATGCAGGCTTTTTTTCTTGGCCTTGGCAGACCTCCATTGCCTGGGACCCTCTGGTGCCTATAATCGCTGCCTGAAATCGGGCAGAGAGATTGACTCTTTGTTGAATCAACACTCGCAGTATTTCACTTCCTTAGCAGATGATGAAGAGAGCCTTAATAATCTCTATGGTTTGGATGCTTGCGGGATGTTCGAGCCATGATTCGGGAGGCCTTCGGCGGGCGTCTGAAGTGCGGCTTTCGGACGTTCGCAGCCTTCTTAGTCCGAAGCCTGAAATCCGTGTGGGTTCCCGTGTCCGGCGTTATCCCCTTCAACAGGTCGTGGATTCAAAAAAGAACGTGCGTGGATACGTTCAAGAGGAAATTTATCCCGTGCACGGAGATGACGAGGTGAGCTCCGCCCGAATGCTCATGGTGCTGGACGATCGTTGGTTCCGCCGGGGCTTTATTACGGAAGCCGGAGACGGGTACGCCTTCGATACACGAGGAGAGGCGATATCGCTCGGAAAGGCAAAGTTCCACGAGCATTTGCGCGGCATTCTTGGACTCAGTGGAGAGATAGCCATCGGGCCCTACGAATCTGCGGAGCATCAGCCTCCCAGCGATGGTAAGAAAACCGACGCGGGGACGGACGCCGCCTCGAAGGAGCGTCCGAAGGTTCCTGCTGAGGAAGGGAACATAAAAGCGTCCGAACAGTGAAACCGCAGTGGAATCGAGCGAGATGGGTTGTCCGCGGGCTATTGTGCATTGGGGCCATCATCCTTTTCTCGTTTGTCGCGGCTCTCCGGTCGGATTTCTCTCTCCTATCCTGGCTTCGCGGCCATGCCTGGACATCAAGGACCACGGTCCCCGTCAATCTGCTAAACCTGTTCAACAACGACGGCATTGCCTCATCCGCAAATCCTGAGGATGCCAATCTCGACCATCCTGAGTCGCCGGATTACCATCCAGGTTCCTCTTTTCCCGGAGAGCTGCTGCCAAAGCCAGGGGCGGTTTTTTCTCCCAAGGGAGGCAGAGACGTCAAGTTCCTGTTCCCTTCTTCAAAAGACGGGGCGCTGAACAATGTCTCCTGTTGGGGTGAGTTTGTGCGTGTTCCCACTGGGAAGTACCGCGAACTCGCGATCCTGGCGACTTGTCACAGTGGCAATCTCTCAGAAGAAATCCATCTCATTTACTCGGCGAGGACGGCCAACTCGCCCTTCCAGGTCTCTGGCTGGCTGAGTGATCCCGGCTCAGATCGTGAGGAGGCGATAGCCACTGACTTCCACTTTGAAACTGCGCCGAGTATCAGCGGGATTCGACTGGCGAATGCGCCATCCAGGCTTTGGGTCATACGAATTCCGCTTGATCCCAGAAAGGATCTGTCCGGCTTTCAATTGCCCTATAACGAATCCCTGCATGTCTTTGCCGCGGCCCTGAAGGCGGACCGGCTGAGCGATCGGATGCGAATGGCCGCCGATCTGGCCTTCAAAGCGTATCACGGATTGCGCGCTGCAAGTCCTTTGAATCGGCGTGACCTGGCCCGCCGTGTCCGAGGAGCCGTGGAGACTCTCGCCAGGGCTGAACCTGCTCTGCATGAGAAATGGCCCAGGCATGCCGACTGGATTGAAGCAGCCTTGAACTATGCCCAGCACCAACTGGATTCAGCCGTGGGGGGCAGCTTGAACCTTGACGAGGCGCAATTTCGCAGTTCCCTTGAACAGATTGAGAAGGATGTTGTGGCGTTGCAGGCCGGTGAAGACCCATACAAGGTGCGAAAAGGGAACATGCTGAAGGCGTATCGTTCACCCATCGACGGGGCCCTTCAGCCGTATTCCCTTAGCGTTCCTCCGGACTACGCGGCCAACCGCAAGTTCCCGCTGGTCTTGCTGCTCCATGGACATGGATGGTATCAGCCATTTCAGGGACACCCGACTTTGACCGGCGAAGGCGTCTTCTTCCTTGCCCCACACGCTCGGGGCAGCATGGACTACATGTTTGTGGCAGAGGAGGACATCCTGGCGATCCTGGAAGAGGTGAAGCGTGACTATTCGATAGACGAGAACAGGATCGCCGTTACAGGCATGTCCATGGGTGGAACGGGCTGTTGGAACTATGGCGTCAAGCTTCCGCACTTGTTTGCCGCCCTCGGTCCTAAAGCCGGGAACTCGGACCGGCGTGTCTGGGAAGAGCTATGGGGATGGGGGAAGGACTACCCGGGGTCTCTGGAAGACCTCCCGCCGACCTTCAACTCCCTCTGCGCCTTTGTCTCCGATTCCCTTGACCCAATCACGTACGCGGGAAACCTATCGAACCTGCCGGTTTTTTGCCTTCACGGTGCCAAGGATGAAGTTGTGCCCGTGCAGCACTCACGAAACATGGTCGAACGGTTGCGCGGCTTGGGATGTGACGTCATCTACAATGAAGCCCCGGATGCCGGGCACGGAGACTTTGGATCGAAGCTTTACGATGAGCAATGGAACTGGCTGTTCCAGCAACGCCGGAACCCGTCCCCGGAGCATATCCGCTATCGCACGTGGAGACTGAAGTACGGGCGCTGCTATTGGATTGAGATTGTGCAGTTCCAGGAACCGGTGAAGCTTGGGGAAGTCGATGCCCTTTTGTCGGGCAATGAGCTTACGGTCAGCACCGGGAACGTCGCGGCCATGCGAATTCTGTGGGAGGATGCCCCGTTGGCAGGTCGGGAACGAGGCGACATCGGGCTAAGGATTGACGGTCAAGCGGTATCGCACGACGGACAAGAAGCCTTTGAGCGAGGCCCTGACGGGAAATGGAAAGTAAAGGAACCCCACTCCGCCAATGGTCTGGCCAAACGGGCTCATCTTGAAGGTCCCGTCCATGACGTTTACACGACGCCCTTCCTCATTGTTTACGGAACTCCGGAGCATGATCCCCATGCGGCTCAGGTGCTGGAGGAAGAAGCCAGGCGTTTTGTCCGGGACTGGCAAAGAATGTTCAACGCTCCCTGCCGAATTAAATCCGATAAGGAAGTAACTGTCGAAGACATCGGGGCTTTTTCTCTTGTGCTTTACGGCAACGAAAGCCAGAATGAGATTTACAGAAGTTTGTCAGGCAAACTTCCCATCGTAGTCGACGACGGCCGCGTGGAAGGCGGAGGAGAGGTCTGGCTCGGAAACGATCTGGGAGCCAAGTTCTGTTACCCGAATCCTCTGAACCCGGAGCGTTACGTCTGCGTGTTTGCGGGTACGACTTGGCGCGGCGCTTACGGGATGAATAACCGTTTCGGGAACTGGTTTCATTGGGGCGCTTTTGACAACTGGAATTGGTTCGATTATGTCATCTTCGATGGCAAGACGAGCTCTCCCGCTACCAAGGTCGAGGTCGGATACTTCGGGCAGGACTGGCAGTGGTCGCCCAAGCATCGGTTTGAAGGGAACCCGCGGCTGCGGGAAAGTGTGTTGGCGCGTCGCGTCCCGGAGCGGTTCTCCGTCCCGGACGTGGAGCGGCTGTATCTGAGTGATCTGATGCCCGTCCGCATTGACCAACACAAAGGCAATCCGAACTCCGATCTCAGCTTTCGAGGCAATCTCATTCGGTTGGGCGGGAGGGAGTTCCCGAAAGGTTTCGGAGCACGAGCCCCTTCCATCATCGAATTCTCCCTGCAAGGGCAGTTTGAAATCTTTAGCACTGTAATCGGTATTGACCTGGAAGGAGTAGAGGGCACGGAGGCCCGCCTTCGGAACGAGCGCATTCGGTTTTTGATTTGGGGAGACAAACGCCGGCTATTTCGATCGCCGTGGATGCAGTGGGACTCGCGCCTGTTGAATGTCCAAGTTGGCATTCGAGGCGTGGACAGGCTTTGTCTAGAGATTGAGAGTGGGAACGCTCAATGGCATCTTGGCAGCGCGGCTTGGGGG
>JACQVH010000040.1 GCA_016209895.1 Candidatus Hydrogenedentota bacterium
GCATAAAGTGTGTACAAAGCGTGCATAAAGTGTGCACCTTTTTGAGAGGCACGGTCGGTTCGAATTACGCATAACATAAATTCCTCGTAAGTTACGCCCTGCGGTTCAGACGGTTTCTTCACGTGCTTGTGTTCAGGCCGGTCCGCCATGTTCACAAGTCTCGGTCCGCGGCTCACTGTCCACACTAAGCCATTATGTTCCAAGTTCTTAGCCTTTCCCATTTCCGATTTCGCATTCGGGTATGGACTGACGAGCCCGGGTACAGCGTTGCGAATATCCCCCTATATATATAGCCCCCGGCGTTGCACTGTCGCGGTAAACAGTGATTAAGATATGAAAAATATAGCGGTCTCGTGCGTCGGTAAAGGATGGCGAAACCGCGAAGACGGCGGGAAAGGAGGCTACAAGAGGCTGGAGGCTGCGGACCGTCTGGACGAAGTGGACCAACGTGCAGGGTTCAGAGAAGTGCGACACGGGCTGATGAGGAGCAAGCTCCCCTCGGGAAAGCGGTAGCCATGCCAGGACGTGACAGTCCAAAGAAGGACCTTATGCGGGACGCGGAGTCGCTTGGCTGGGGTGTGACGCTACTGAGTAGGGCCGACGCCACCGACGGCTGTTCGCTCTTGGGTGTTGTCAAAGAACCCACAGCCAAGCGAGCTTGATCGTGCCACGCGTGGCGTCTGGGCGCGTATCGCTACTACCACTCGACCGTTGCGTTCTCCAGGCACTCAGGAACACTTGTCCCGCACGTGTCCACCCCCATGCGCGGAAGCAAGCGGAGTTCGTACTTGACGCTTTAGCGTGGTACTAACCCTCCCACGCGGCCAGAAGACCAAGTTCTTTTGATCGTTTTTCTTCTCATTGACGACACGAATGGCTTGCAGTACGCTTGTGACACGTCTCACCGCCGTCAGAGGATTCCAACGTTCGATTGAAGAGAAGGCGAACTCATATTCCTAATGCAAGACTGGTGATCGGAAGGGTAATGGGAGCCGTTATACTATCCGTCAGAAGCTTCTTTCTCTGAGAAGATTTCGTCTCTAAGGTCCCTCAAATCAATATGTTGGGACTGGCGTTTCTTGGCGCCTTTCGTGACTTCGTGGTTAGGAAATTTGTTGATTTCGATCGCGAAGAGATTCCAGCTTTTCAGAGTTCCTGATTGGTTTCATTCGTGTGATTCGTGGTAAGTACGCTTTGGTTGCCGCCTAGGCAACGCTCGGATTTCCGTGTTTTTTGTGGTTCATTCGACACGCATGTGCCGGCAAGGATGCCGGCGGTACGGAATCCGCGCTGATCCGTCTTGTCGGTGTCATCCGCGTTCCATTTGCTCTGTACGGATTTCGCTTCTTGATCAGCGTATGGTATACTCCGGTTTCGGTGTTCAGGGGGCACAAAGCAGAGTTGGTGATGCGCTGGCCCCTGGTGATTTGCGTGTGTGCGGGAGGGAAGAGTAATTCGACATGGGCAATGACCGGGAAGGGATAGCCGCTTCCTCGATTGGGCGCAAACAGATCCTTGCGGTGGCGGGTCTGGTGTGGATCAAGTATCTGATCATGCATCTCGCGGGGAACTTTCTCATATTCGGCGGACCGGAACTGCTCAACGGTTATTCGGAGAAGCTCCACGCGATGCTGCCGCTGTTATGGTTTGCGCGGGTCATTCTGATCATTGCGTTGCTGATTCACATATACTTCGCGATCATCCTCACCTTCGAGAACTGGCGCGCGCGCAGCGTACCCTACGCCGTAAAGGCTGCCAAAGGCGACAACTCGTGGGCGGCAAGAACGATGATTTACACCGGGCTTATCGTCGTGGTGTTCCTGTGGCTTCACTTGACCGATTTCACGATTGCCGATAAGGCCGGCGAGGCGAGCTTCGTGGAAACGTCGCAGGGCCGAATCAGCCTCGGCTTGTACGGGTTGGTCTGGAACGCGTTCCTGCGTCCCTGGCACGTGTTCATCTATTTTCTGACGCTCGTGGTCGTGGGTTTGCACGTAAGCCACGGGGTGCAAAGCTTCTTCCAGACCTTCGGCTTGTTCGACGAGCGTTATACGCCCGCTATCCGCAAGCTGAGCGTCATATTCGGCGCGGTAATCGCCGTCGGTTTCGCCACGATACCGATTTACGTCATTATCCGGCACTTCACCGTCGGAGTCGGAGTGTAGTCATGAGTCTCGATGCCAAGATTCCCAGCGGTCCGATAGCGGAGAAGTGGTCGCGGCACCAGTTTGCGATGAAGCTGGTGAATCCGGCGAACCGCCGCAAGTTCGACGTGATCGTGGTCGGCACCGGGTTGGCGGGCGCATCGGCGGCGGCCACGCTCGGCGAGCTGGGCTTTAACGTCAAGGTGTTTTGCATTCAGGACACGCCGCGCCGCGCCCACAGCATCGCCGCTCAGGGCGGCATCAACGCCGCGAAGAATTACCGCAACGACGGCGACAGCGTCTACCGTCTCTTCTACGACACCGTTAAAGGCGGAGACTACCGTTCGCGCGAAGGCAACGTGTATCGCCTCGCGGAACTGAGCTGCAACATCATTGACCACTGCGTCGCGCAGGGCGTGCCGTTCGCACGCGAGTACGGCGGGTTGCTCGACAACCGTTCGTTCGGCGGCGCGCAACTCGAACGAACGTTCTATGCGCGTGGCCAGACCGGCCAGCAATTGCTTCTCGGCGCCTATAGCGCCCTGATGAAGGAAGTGCACAACGGCACGGCCAAGATGTTCCCGCGCCGCGAAATGCTCGAACTCGTCGTGATAGACGGACGGGCGCGGGGGATTGTCTGCCGCAACCTGATCACCGGCAAGATCGAGTCGCACGCGGCGCACGCGGTCGTTCTGGCGACGGGCGGTTACGGGAACGTCTTCTATCTCTCGACGAATGCGAAGGCGTGCAACGTGACGGCGGCGTGGCGCGCCCACAAGAAGGGCGCGTTTTTTGCCAACCCGTGCTTCACCCAGATTCATCCCACCTGCATCCCGGTGCACGGCACGTATCAATCGAAACTGACCTTGATGAGCGAGAGCCTGCGCAACGATGGCCGCATCTGGGTGCCGAAAGTGGCAAAGGACAAACGGCCCGCCAATCAGATCCCGGAAGCCGAACGCGACTACTATCTCGAACGCAAATACCCGACCTTCGGCAACCTGGTGCCGCGCGACGTGGCGTCCCGCAGCGCGAAGGCCGAGTGCGACGCCGGCAAGGGCGTCGGCTCGACGGGGATGGCCGTGTACCTCGATTTCCGCGATGCCATCCAGCGCGTCGGTCAGGATAACATTGCCGCGAGGTATAGCAACCTATTCGAGATGTACGAGAAGATTACAGCCAGCAACCCGTACCGAGAGCCGATGATGATCTATCCGGCGGTGCACTACACCATGGGCGGGCTTTGGGTGGACTACAACCTCATGAGCACGATTCCCGGGCTCTTCGTCCTCGGCGAGGCGAATTTCTCCGACCACGGAGCCAACCGTCTCGGCGCGAGTGCGCTCATGCAGGGCCTGGCCGACGGGTATTTCGTCATCCCGTACACGATCGGGCACTACCTCGCGGAGGCCAGGATCGTCCCGGGCGCGGTGTCCCAGGAC
>JACQVH010000042.1 GCA_016209895.1 Candidatus Hydrogenedentota bacterium
ATTGTGGATTGCAGATTGCGGATTGAACGCGCGGTGAGTGTTGAGCTTTGCACATTTCGTGTTTCATAATCTGCGCTCGTCGTTCGGTCCAATCCGCAATCCGCGATTAGTTGACATCCTTCTCTCGTTTTCGTATCCTGTTTTGCTTGAGCCGAGGTAGCTCAGTTGGTAGAGCAGCGGACTGAAAATCCGCGTGTCGGCAGTTCGATTCTGCCCCTTGGCACCATAGATTTTGCTGGAGTAGCTCAGCCGGTAGAGCACATCACTCGTAATGATGGGGTCAGGGGTTCGATTCCCCTCTCCAGCTCCAGGTAGTTGACGGTTGATCGGCAGGTAGGAAGCCGATATGGGGAAGCACAACAAATCCGCGGCCCGGTACGCGCGAGGAGGGTGAGTCGAACGGACCCGCCGTGCGCATTCGGGTACAGCCTCGGGCGTCGCAGGTCACACCGAGAGTGTGATTTGCAAACGTCCCGGCGCACGTAGGCGGAGACTGGAACCGTGGCAAACGTATGAAACCATCATTCAGCACTTCGGAAGTAGCCCGGTTCTGCCACGTAACGGCAGATACCATCCGCAAATGGGCCGGCGGCGGCCGAATCCGAGTATTCAAAACTCCGGGAGGACACCGCCGCATTCGCCGCGAGGACCTGATTCGATTCCTGGAAGAAAACAGCATTCCTATTCACGACGATTTGATCGAGTCGGCCGCCAAGATTCTGATCATTGACGCGGACAAGGCCGTATCGGCCATGATTCGACGTTTCTTGGAACGCTGTCCCACTCCGTTCCAGGTCGAAACGGCTCATGACGCATTCGAGGCCGGACGCGCGCTGGCGTTGTTTCGACCCGACGTAATCATTGTGGATGCCCGCCTTCCCGGCCTGGACGGCACCGACATCTGCCAACGTATCCGCACGCTTCCGGAACATGCCCGAGCCAAGCTGCTTTCACTGGTTTCGGCCGAAACCGCCAACCAACCCGCCGCGGTGCGCGGCTTGGATGGCAGCCTGATCACACCCTTTTCACCGGACGATCTCCGTCGCGCACTGGCCCGCGTCGGCCTCGAAATAGGTTGAGCCCGGTGAAAGATCGACCCGCGCTTCGATTCCTCCTGCGTTGGACGTTTCGGCTGGGGGGCTTGGTGATCGTGGTGGCGTTGGCCACCTTCCTCTTCCTCTTCCGCACGGCACTCTACCATCGGTTCTACCTCTTTCCCAAACAGGCCCAGGCCTGGGAACAGCTTCGCGCGCAGCGCATGGACGTTGCGCTCGATGACGGCTGGAATGAATATCGAGGTGGACTGCACTGCCACTCGGAACTCTCCCACGACAGCACCATAACTTTCCCCGAAATCGTCGAAGCCGCACACCAAGCCGATATCAACTTCCTGTTCATGGCGGATCATTGCGACGGCGATCAGGCCGACTTTTCCAAGCAGTGGAAGGGTCTCCACGACGGGGTGCTCTTCATTCGCGGCTTCGAAATGGGCTACGGCTTCATGCCTTGGGGACTGCCCGACGATACGGTCCTGATCAAGAGCACCGAACCGACCTTCTTGGCTAAACAAATTCGGGACAAAGGCGGGCTGCTGTTCATCGCCCACAGCGAAGAACCCCGCGAATGGCAACTCCTCGAAATCAACGGCATGGAAATCTATAACCTCCACACCGATTTCAAAGGCGAAGAGGACCAACTATTCTCCATGATCCCTGATTTCATTCTCTCGTTGCGAACGTATCCGGACCAATTAATCCGCACCATTTTCGACCGCCAGACGGACATCCTCAAACTCTGGGACGAATTGAACAAGGGACGCAAGATGGTGGGCATGTCGGCGAACGATGCGCATCGCAACACCGGCTTTCGTGGCATTTATACCGCCGACGACAAACTTCGCATCATGAATACTGCCCGAGACGTAGTGAAGGAATGGCCGCTCAACTTCTGGAGGCGAACTTTGCTGCGGCTCGTGCCCGGTCCCCTCGAGATGGACCGTGAAATCTTCCGGATCGAACTCGACCCGTACGAGCGCAGCCTGCGCTTCGTCAACACCCATTTGTTGGCGAAGGACTTGACCGAGCCGGACCTCGTGGATGCCCTGCGCCAAGGACGCGCGTTCGTCGCTTTCGACATGATCGCCGACTCACGCGGGTTCACGTTCCTGGCCGAAAATTCACAGGGAAAAGCCGTCATGGGTGAGTCGCTCCCCTTCGAACCAGGCACGAAACTGAAAGCGGGGTCGCCCATTTCCTGTCGTCTGACGCTGATGTGCGATGGCAACCGAGTCGACGACAAAACCGGCAACGTCGTCGAGTTCGACGCGGCAAAGCCCGGCAAATATCGCATCGAGGCCGATTTCAATATTCTTGGTGAATGGACCCCCTGGGTGTATACGAATCCTATCGAGATTACTGCGCCATCGGCGACGCCCGGCGGGTAACTTAATTGCAGATTGAATGTATTTTCGATTTTGGATTGCCGATTTTCGATTGAACGGAACGACGGCCGAAGCGTGCGAGTGGGGAACGCAAAATGACCATACAGGTGTTGTATCGAATTCACGCCATCGCCTTGTCAAGTCTTCTCGCCGGCTTCGTTTCCAACGCTGCCAGTGAGCTACAAGATTCGCCGGGCGCCGTAAGTATTGGACTCCGAAAGCAGCTTTTGGTGGATGACTACGTCATCGCTGCGAAGGAAAATGTCACGCGCGCGCTCGGTCTGGTCACCAAAGCCAACAATGGTCAACCGATTCTCGTGGCCGACCGCCCATGGGAGAACGCCGACCTGCTGCGCTTCGGTACCGTGATTCGCGACGCGCGCAAGTTTCGGATGTGGTATCTCATGAACGCCGATCTGTTCGGCTATGCCGAGTCGGAGGACGGACTGCATTGGCAAAAGCCGAACCTGGGTCAGTACGAGTACCAGGGAAGCAAAGAGAACAATATCGTGGACGCACGCGGCGTGTCGTGTTTCCTGGACCCGCACGAGACAGATCCCGCTCACAAGTATAAATCCGCCTATGGTCATCCCGAGAGAATCATGGCCTGCCTTGCCTACTCGCCCGACGGTTTCCACTGGACCTCGTATAACGACGGCAATCCCGTGACCAAACGCGCGGCCGATACCATGAACCAATTGATCTGGGACGAAGAAGCGAAGACCTACCGCCTCTTCACTCGCACCGACTACGGCGAGGGTCGGTACGGCGGCACCTTGAACGAGAATCGCGGCACCCGCGACATGACCAATTCGGACATCAAGTCGAATCCCTCCGCGTGGACCAAAGTGCGTGAATGGCGCTTTGACCACGAAGGCCGCTGGGAATTCAAGCGCCGGCAAGTCTACGCGCTTAACGGATGGAGGCACGAGGGCATTCTTTTCGGCCTCGTGTGGTGTTACGAATGGCCAGGCCAACTCGGCGAAGGTCCCTACGATATCCAGAAGCGCCACGAACGCGACATTATGAATTACTATCTCGTCGCGGCCCGCAACGACGAGCCGTGGGACCTCTCCTGGGTCTACGCCGAACAACCCTTCATTCCGCGTGGACCCGACGGAAGTTTCGACAAAGACTGGATTCAGCCCGCCGGCAACATCGTCACTTGGAACGACCAGCACTGGATTTACTACTGCGGCAGCCGCGAACGCCATGACACCTATCGTATTCGCGAATCGAATCAAACGCGTTGGCAATGCGCCATTGGACTGGCCACGTTGCCGCTGGACCGATTCGTATGCCTGGCTGCGGGCGACACGCCCGGCGTTATCACCACGAAACCCTTCAAACTCGAGGGCACGCGCTTACTCATCAACGCGGATGCCGCGCAAGGCGAAATCCGGACGGAAGTCCTCGACAAGACCGGCCAGCCGATCCGCGGTTTCACCGATCATGAAGCTGTCACGATTAAGGCCGTTGACAATATCCGCCTGGAACCAAGATGGACAAGTCAACGCAGCTTGCGTTTCCTCAAGAATACGACGGTTGGCTTAAGGTTTCATTTGACGCGCGCCAAGCTATACGCCTTCCAGATCGCATCATGACGTCATTCCGAGGATTTCCCCTCCGACGAGGATGAAAATCGGTAGCCTGCATTCTTGCGGTAAACGCCTGACGGCTTCGGAACTGCGGGAGAAGGTAAGGAGTGGCGAGATGGAGATAGCATGAAATCATTGTCGCTGGTGCTGGTAGCGATTATCTTCGGAGCGAATGCGGCACGGGCCGCATCGGTGCAAATTGATCGCGACCGCATGCTGATCGTGGATGGGAAACGGACGTTTGTCCTCGGACTCTACGAGAATCCAAAGGACGAGGCCGTGCTGGCCGAGGTTGCCAAAGCGGGATTCAACCTTGTCAGCGCAGTCTCGCAGGCGCAGGCCTTGGACCGATTGCGCGACCAGGGATTGTATGGCTGGGTCAATCTCGGCTCGAATCTGGATTTCAGTCAGGACGGCGAGGAACGTGCGCGCGGCCTGCAGTCGGCGGTCGTTTCGCTGCGGAATCATCCTGCCCTGCTGTGTTGGGAAGTACCGGACGAAGCGCTCTGGAACTGCTGGTACGAGATCGTCCTGTGGCGCGGCGGTCGTGAAGGCAATCAGCAACGAGAGCTGATCGCGGCTCTGACCGACGCTGAGCTTAAAGAGAATCTTCTCCGACAACGCGACCGGGCGGACCAAATGTGGCGTCAAGGCGATTTCTCCGGCGCCGAGAATCTGGCCGACGACCTCTGGCGGAAACTGGGCAAGGAACCGCCGCATCCCGACCTGAAGCTGGCGAGTGCCTCGGAACGGGCGGAGCGGCTTCGGCAAGGACTCTTGGCCGGCTACCAACGCTTGAACGATCTCGACTCCGATCATCCGCTGTGGATGAACCACGCGCCACGCAATCAGATCGCACAGTTGGCCGCCTTCAACGCCGCCGCGGACGTCGTCGGCTGCGACATCTATCCCGTGCCGGCCTATCGCGGGGTCCATTCCGATCTCGCAGACAGATCGATGACCTCGTTGGGCGCGTTCACGTACCGCATGCAGGCCGCCGATCCACGCAAACCGGTGTGGATGGTGGTACAAGGTTTTGGTTGGGCGGATTTTAATGA